>CAZCPI010000027.1:19538-22227 GCA_964500535.1 uncultured Bacteroidales bacterium | reverse complement strand
AAAATTTCCCACTCAAACTAAATCATGAAGACATATTTTCTACTCTCTATTATATTCTTGAAACCAGTAATGGAGATTTTTGGCTTGGAACATGGGACGATGGTATCCGAAAACTGGACAGAAACACCGGAATTACCAGAACCATGGTTTCACCGCGTAGAAAAGGCGGAGTTTTACATATACACAACTTGTTCGAATCAGCTGTTGACGAGCTTATGATTGGTTCTGATGACGGTTTAAGTATTCTTAATACAAGAACCGGTAATCATAAGCTATATACAGATGATGAAACCAATGCCAACTCACTTTCAAATAAATTTGTCTATCCAATCATCCGCGACAATGAAGGTGGTCTTTGGATTGGTACTTATTATGGCGGGGTAAACTATATTTCACCTAAATCAGATATTTTCAGGGGGTTTTCACACTCATCATACAGGAATTCAGTATGTGGGAACATTATCAGCCGGTTTTGTGAGGATAATGACGGAAATATCTGGATAGGAACAGATGACGGAGGCCTTTCATGTTATTCTCCAAAAAACGATAATTTCACGAATTATTCTCCAAATAAAAGTCAGAACAGCATCTCTTATCACAACGTTCATGCACTATGCCTGAACAAAGATGAACTCTGGATTGGAACTTACAGCGGCGGTTTGAATGTATTAAACCTAAAAACAAAAAAGTTCAGGAAATATTATTCTTCTACTTCAGATATTAACAGTCTGGACGGAAATAGCATTTACGCTATTTTCAAAGATATAGATGGAAGGATTTGGGTAACTTCGATGTCGGGCATAAATCTTTACAGGCCTGAGACAGATGATTTTAAAAGAGTTCTTGTATCTGACTTCATGACTATGGATATCAAGCAGGACCGTTTTGGCAATATCTGGTTTGCAACGCAAAACAAAGGCCTTTTCAAATGTGACAGATCAGGTAAAAAATGGGTAAATTACCAATACAAAAAAGACAACAATAAATCCCTGCCCAGCAACCAGATAAATTCTTTATATACTGATTTGAAAGGACAGTTGTTGATTGGAACGTCAAACGGTCTTTGTAAATATAATTATGATAACAACAATTTTGACCTGATTCAACTGTCATTACCAAGTAAAAACATTTGCAGCGTGTTGGAAGCTGATGGTATAATATGGCTTACTACAACAAGAGGACTTGCCGGTTTTAATCCCGTAAATAATCCGGAAGGTAAATGTATTATTTACACTAAAAGCGATGGCCTTCAAAGTAATCAGATGATAATCAATTCTGCTCTTAAGGGCTCAAATGGCAATATTTACATTGGTACACTTAATGGTTTCAACATTTTCGATCCAAAAAAAATCCTTGAAACCAGGAAAGCCACTCCAGTTGTTCTGACAAATCTGGAAATATTGAACAAAGAAATTCAGATTAATCCTGAAGGAAAACTTACTTCTAATCTGAATGATATTAAAAAACTTGTACTCACTTATAAAGAAAATGTCTTCAGTTTAAAATATGCCGCTCTAAGTTATATCTCTCCTGAAAGATTTGAATATGCTTACAAACTTGAGGGTTTCGACGTGGACTGGAATTATGTCGGACACCAGAATAAAGCTACTTACACAAACCTGCATCCCGGAAAATATATTTTTAAAGTTAAGGCAAGAGATGATTTTGGTAAATGGAGCGATAGTGTTGCCGGTCTCAACATTGTCGTGAAACCTCCATTCTATCTATCGTTCGTGTTTAAGATATTATATGCTATTCTGGCATGCCTGATCATTTATTATATAGCTTCATGGTATAAGAAGAAATCTGAAAGAAAGCACAGGGAGCATTTAATCAATATGGAGCAGGAAAAAGAAAGGGAAGTCCATAAATCAAAGATTGAATTTTTTACTATGATTGCTCATGAGATCAGGACTCCGGTTTCACTTATTATTGGTCCTTTACAAAACCTTATGGCTTCAGAATCATCTAATGAAACCACAAAAAAAAGCCTTAATATTATTGAAAGAAATAGTCAAAGATTGCTGGCACTTGTTAATCAGCTCCTTGATTTCAGGAAGGTAGAGGAAAATGGATATACTTTGAGTATAAGAAAATACAATCTTCATCAATTAGTTACAGGTATAGTTGACAGATTCAGACCATCTATGGAAAGTAAAAGTATCGAATTCATTTATGACTGTGAAAATGAAAATGAAGAGGTGTTTGTCGATCTGGAAGCTATGACAAAAATACTTAGCAATCTGCTGTCTAATGCCATAAAGTTTACCGGAAAATCTATAAAACTCAGAGTATTTGACGATACTCAAAACGGCCTTTTTACGATTAGTGTTGCCGATGATGGTCCAGGGATTCCTGCCGGGAAACTTAAAGAAATTTTCAAGCCTTTTTACCAGGTTGATTCTGGTACGAAACCCGGTACAGGCATCGGATTGAATATTGTGAAAAACCTGACAGAGGCATTGGGGGGTCTTGTTGAAGTCGATTCTATAGAGGGTGAAGGTACTACATTCAGCATTAAAATTCCGATTAACAGGAAGGATATTTCTTTGATTACACCAGAACAGAATCTTGAGGGAGAAGTCAGACAAAAGGAGACTGAAAAAAAGGATGAAAAAAAATGGGTTGCTCCTCCAAAATCTACAATGCTTATTGTAGATGACAACGAGGATATGATAGATTTTCTGGC
>CAZCPI010000027.1:0-19438 GCA_964500535.1 uncultured Bacteroidales bacterium | reverse complement strand
GATATGTATGTTGAAAAACCTTTTTCAATACAATATCTGAAAGCTTGTGTATACAACCTTATCGCTTCCCGTAATCTGTTGAAAAAGAAATTTTCTGAAATGCTTTCAATGCCCCTGAAAAGTGTGGCTTTAAATAAAACTGACGAAGATTTTCTTGCAAAAATCAACGAAATAATTGAATTAAACATATCGAATGCAGAACTTTCAGTTGATCTTTTAGCTAAGGAGCTTTGCATAAGCAGATCAGGGCTGTTTGCCAAAATTAAGTCCATGACTGACATAACACCAAATGAGCTCATTCAGCTTATACGTCTTAAACAAGCTGCAGTTTTATTACAAAACAAACAGATGAGAATCAATGAAGTAGCTTATGCTGTTGGTTTCAACAATCCTTCTTATTTCAGTAAATGTTTCCAGAAACAATTTGGAGTAAGACCAATGGACTATGTAAATGGAAAGATACAATAAAGCATTAATAAAAAAGCGGGCTTATTTGCCCGCTTCACTTTTCTTGCCATTCCTCTTTTTTACCGCCTGATCCAGCAGATAGAGTATCTGCCCGTTGGTGCTTCTGAATTCATCAGCTGCCCATTTTTCAAGCGATGCCATGAGATCAGCATCTATCCTGAGAACAAAATTCTTTGTTTTGTTTTTTTCCGACATCAGTTATCAATTATACAAGGTTCCGGCATTTATAACAGGTTGTGAATTTTCTTCGCCGCACAAAACTACAAGTAAATTACTTACCATTGCTGCTTTTTTATCATTATCAAGCTCGATTATATCATCTTCCTTAAGTTTGTCCAAAGCCAGCTTAACCATTCCGACAGCACCTTCAACGATTTTTTCACGAGCGGCAATTATTGCATCTGCCTGTTGACGGCGCAACATAACAGCAGCAATTTCCGGAGCATATGCCAGATAATTTATCCTGGCTTCAACAACCTGAATACCTGCAATTGATAATCTGTCACTCAACTGACTTTCCAGAATAGAATTCATTTCTTCACCACCAGACCTTAATGTAACCGAATCCTTTTCAGTTGCTTCATTCAAATCATATGGATACATGCCTGCTACTTTTCTCAATGCTGCATCACTTTGAACTTTTACAAAATTTTCAAGTGAATTCATCTTTTGTGCCAGTTGGTCGATAACTAATCCGTTTTGCGTTTTTACGATAACCTTTTCTGATGAATTATCAATATCAAATGATGCTTTGTAAGTATCCTGAACTTTCCATACAAGAACCAATCCAATCATTACCGGATTTCCGGCTTTATCATTAACTTTAATAGGTGTTGCATCAAGATTTCTGGCTCTAAGAGTAATTTTACTTTTATTGTAAAAAGGATTTACCCAAAAGAATCCATTTTCCTTTACAGTCCCTTCATACTTACCGAAAAAAAGCATTACCCTTGCTTCATTTGGTTCAATTTGCATGAAACCACCCCAAAATATACAACTCACTATAAAAAGAAATAAGTCGGCAGAGAGAAACCAGAAAAATGAAGAATTACCTTCATTATTCTGTATGTTCCAGACAAAAAGCCACACCAATGCAGCAGTTAACAGCAAGTTGAAAATGATCATCGGAATACCGGATATTTTCAAACCATTGAAATCTTGTTCATTTGTTTTCATACGTCATTTTTTAAAAAATTTGATATCAATATGATATCACAAATATCAATATAATTGTGACATTTTCAAATACTTTAACACAATTTATACTTTCATCAAAAAAGAATTTTTACTTTTTCCCGTTTATGCATATAACTTTATTATGTACGATTTTAAAATTAAAATATTTTTTCTTATTTTTACACAAATTAACATTTCCCATGCAGAAGGCTTTTAGACTAGTGTTATTTGTAAGCATCTGTATATTTACAAATGCTTGTAATGTAATTGTCAGTAAAAAGGCTACAGTTACAGGAGAAATCAGCCATTTGGGCAAGTCTGAATTATATATTTCTCAATTTAAAGGAGATAGCATGTTGATTTGTGATACGGTCTATTCATCTGAATCAGGCAAATTCAGCTTTGAAACGCGTCCTCTTGACAGCCTTACTTCAGTAAATATATATTTTAATGATAATGACTGCTGGACTACCCTTTTTGTAAATGCGGGAGATGAAATAAGAATTTCAGGAGATATGGAGCTTGTTGATCTTCTGGAGATTAAAGGAGGAAAAGTCAATGATGAACTAAATGAGTTTAAGAGCTCAATAAAGAATCTTTACATTGAAAGGCATGACATCCTAAGTGATAAAAGCAATAACGGTGTTGATAATCCTGAATTAAGATTAGCCGAAATTAATCTCGACCTGTGCAGATCTGCGAAAGATTTCATAATTAACCATCCCTCTTCAATAGCAAGCGTAGTAATTATTCAGGATTTCTTTTATCAGGAATACGACAAAAATACTGCAGAGTTATTGAATATACTTAAATCTGAAGCAGCTTCATATCCACTTACTTTGAAAATGAAAGAAGCAGTAAAAAAGTGGAAATAATATTTATTTAATATTTATTATATTTTTTATTTATATTTGCAGGTAAAAAAATATGCTTGTAAATGTATTTACTTCTGCTATAATGGGTATTGAGGCATTCCCTGTAACAATTGAAATGCACTTTTCAATGGGAATAAGATATTCACTCGTAGGCTTACCAGACAATGCTATCCGTGAAAGTCATGAAAGGATTGTATCAGCATTAAAATATAACGGAATGGATGTACCCAGGCAACAAATAGTTATTAATATGTCTCCTGCACACATTAAAAAAGAAGGTACAAGTTATGACCTGCCTCTTATTGTCGGTTTACTGGCGGGAGGTAATTATATACCTGATGTTAGTCTCGTTGATAGTATATTTATCGGTGAGTTGTCTCTTGATGGCCAGCTGAAAGCTGTCAAAGGTATTCTGCCTGCAACAATTATGGCCAGGGAAAAAGGTTTTAAAAGAATTATAATCCCTTATGAAAATTCATATGAAGCTGCAATTGTAGAAGGTATTGATGTTTATGGAATTAAAAATATTAAGCAACTTGTCGGTTTTCTTAAAAATGAAATCAACATTTATCCTGCACTTACTGAACCATTCAGCCCTGATGAAATGCTTTCATGCAAATACCCGGATTTTTCAGAAGTTAAGGGTCATGAGCTGATTAAGAGAGCAGTCGAGGTTGCTTGCGCAGGAGGCCATAATTTTATAATGATTGGTCCTCCGGGTACAGGAAAAACTATGATAGCAAAATGTATCCCGGGAATACTCCCTCCATTGACCCGAAAAGAATCTCTGGAGACTACAAAAATCCATTCGGTTTCGACAAAAAGTGACAATATTGACTCTCTCATTAAAGAACGTCCGTTCAGATCACCACATCATAGTATAAGCCCGGTAGCATTAGTCGGAGGAGGACGGTGTCCACAACCGGGAGAAATATCTCTCGCACACAACGGAATTCTATTTTTAGACGAGCTTCCCGAATTTCAAAGAAATGCACTTGAGATACTAAGACAGCCACTAGAGGATAAAAAAATTGTGGTTACCCGGGCTGAGTATAATATAACTTATCCTGCTTCATTCATGCTTGTTTCTTCAATGAATCCATGCCCATGTGGATATTATAATCATCCGGAAAAAGAGTGCGTGTGCTCGCCCGGTCAGGTTCATAAATACATGAATAAAATATCAGGTCCACTTATGGACAGAATAGATATTCAGGTCGAAATAACTCCAATCTCTTTTGAAAAACTTACTGAACAAAAATCTGGTGAAGCAAGTCAAACCATACGTCAAAGAGTAATCAAGGCAAGGAAAATACAGGAAAAAAGATTTGCTGAACACCCTCAAATCTACTGTAATGCTCAAATGTCCGTTAAAGAAATCAGAAAATTTGCTTCTCCTGATCAATCATGTCTGCTACTTTTAAAAAAAGCGATGAACAGCAATAAACTATCTGCAAGAGCATATGACAGGATTCTGAAAGTTGCAAGATCCATAGCTGATCTTGATTCATCAGAAAAAATTCAGGTACAACATGTTGCCGAAGCTATACAATACAGGATGCTGGATAAACTATAATAATGGATATCAAAATTTTATACTTTCAATTCCAGATAAGATTCCAGAATATTGTTTGGATTAAGCAAATCTGTATCGAGTATATATTTGGATTTCATATAGTGCATCTCTCTTTTTGATAATGCATCTGAAATGTATCTTTCAAGTTCTTCAGGACTTTTCCCTTCAATTAGCGGCCGTTTGGTTTCAGAGAGAACAAGCCTTTCAAATAATTCCTGAACCGAAGTTCGCAAATAAACAGTATCTCCTGCACTGTTCATATATTCCATGTTGTCGAAAAAACATGGAGTCCCCCCTCCTGTTGCTATGAAGCAATTTTCAGAAGCAGGTATTTCGTGAAGACATTTCCTTTCGATTTTTCTGAAACCATCCTCTCCAAATTCAGCAAACAACTCAGTAATCTTCTTACCATATTTATTCTCTATATATTCGTCGAGGTCAAGAAAATCCATTTCGATTTTTTTTGCAAGATACTTTCCGAATGTTGTTTTACCTGAACCCATAAAACCAATAAGAAACACTTTTGCCATAATTATCCATCTTTTTAAATTGGAAACGCAATAATACAAAAAAAGTCAACCACTCAAGGCTGACTTTTTGATATTTTTTTGAAATGTTTTTACCATTTTGTATTTCTCATATCACCGGATAATAAAAATTCCTGATGGAAAGCATAACTTTTTGCAAGTGTATGAGGTGTATGACCACCTTTACTCATCTTAAGATAATCCCACATCAATTGCTTATAATCAGGATGTACACAGTTTTCAATTATTGTTTCTGCACGTTTGATTGGTGATTTTGCTCTCAGGTCTGCAACTCCCTGTTCAGTAATCAATACCTTCACAGAATGTTCGTTGTGATCCAAATGTGATACCATTGGAACTAATGCACTGATTTTACCGCCTTTTGCAACAGAAGGACAAGTAAAAATTGAAACAAATGCATTCCTCGTAAAGTCCCCGGATCCGCCAATACCATTCATCATCTTTGTGCCGAGAACATGAGTTGAGTTCACATTTCCAAATATATCGGCTTCAAGAGCTGTATTAATAGTAATCAAACCAAGACGGCGCGCAATCTCGGGACTGTTGGAAATTTCAGCAGGCCTCAAAACGAGTTTATCTTTGAAAAAGCTCCATTCTTCATATACATTCTGCAACATTTCTGTTGATAAAGTCAATGAACATCCGCTGGCAAAAGTAATATCACCTGATTTCATTCTTTCAATTACAGCATCCTGAATAACTTCAGTATACATCTGAAATTGAGGAATACCCGGATTAGAACCCAAAGCACCTAATACAGCATTTGCAATATTACCAACACCGGATTGAATTGGCAGAAAACCTGAAGGAATTCTTCCGCTTTTGAGCTCTCCGCTAAGGAAATTCGCAACATTTTCACCAACTCTGGTTGTAACATCATCAGCAGGCGTGAAACCGGAAACTAAATCAACTTCATTTGTTTCTACAATTCCTAAAATTTTTGAAGGATCTATTCTCATAAGTTCAGAACCAATCCTGTCCGAAGGAGTATAAACGGGGATTTCTCTTCTGTAAGGCGGATCCAAAGGCATGTAAATATCATGCAAACCCTTTATATACTTCGGATGTCTTGAATTAAGCTCTAAAATTATTTTTTCAGCACAATTTGCTATCGTGGTACTTAAGCCAACGCCGGCAGTCATCAACACCTGACCATCACTTAATACATCTGCAACTTCAAGTATGGCAACGCTGATTTTACCAAAAAAACCATAACGGATTTCCTGAGACAAACTTGACAAATGCATATCGCAATACTCGGTTTTCCCTGTGTTCAGATTATTCCTTAAATCACCATTAGACTGATAAGGAGCTCTGAAACTAATAGCATCAGCACGAGACAATTCTCCATCCACGGCATCGCCTGTAGAAGCACCTGTCAAAACCTTGATTTTGAATTCGCGGCCGGCTTCATGTTCCCTGATCGCCTTTTTTGCTATTTCCCTGGAAACCACTTTTGGAGTACCGGATGCAGTGAAACCACTGAATCCAACAACATCACCGTTGTTTATGAAAGAAGCTGCCTCTTCGGCAGTGATAAATTTAAAGGACATAGGATTTTATTTAAAAACGCCGCAAAAGTAAGAAAATCAAATGCATTAAAAAAGTGAAAATGCATAAAATTGCAATAATGGATATCAAAACTTTGTCTTCATGATTTCGCCGTAGATCAATGCTTTTTTTACATCGTCAAGATCCTTAAAATCATCCGTCGGGTTTAAAATAATTGCTTGCCCATCAGTTTGATCTGAAGCAGCTTTTTTATAGTCGTCTGCCTTCTTCGCAGTCCTCACGGATTGTGATTTAGACCTATCAATATTTATATCATTAATTGTTTTTTCCAGACTTTTATTACTCCTGTGATAGGTTTCGAGATTAACTTTTGATTCAGCATCAACCTTTTCACCGGATTTAGCTTCATAATCATACCATTTTTCGTATGAATTATTTCCCTCCGGAATAGTTTTCGAATACATTGGTTCAGGTTTTGGCTTTAACACTTCATGATTTACCACAGGTTTGGGATTGGAAGGTATGTAGTCATCATCTTCCTCAAGAATAGTTTTTATTATCTTTCTTGCCACATCACCCTTGAAGTCGGGCAAAGAATCTTCCTTAGAAGAAACTTCCTTCTTCTTTGTTGATTTAACTATTGAAGCAACAGCGGATATTGCTATCAATCCATAAAATATGAGATCACCTGCATCCATATCTTCCAAAATTACTGATTTGTAACTTCAAAACCAAAAATTGGCAGTATTTATTAAAACTTGTAAGGTATATCCCTCATCACCTGCGGTTTCAACGTACTGTAAAGTGGAGATACGACTAATTTATTTTACAAAAGAAATGAAGCTGCTTTCTGAAAAACTGTTGAAAATGAAGCCGAAAGTGTAGGATTGTCAACCTTACCATTAGCAGGAAAAGGTGATTCATGTGAATAATCATATGGGAAATCAATCAATTGAAAACATTCCCGTGCAACTTTATCCCCCATACAAGCTTCAACTCCTGAATATGGCATAACTGTGTCTTTTACAAGTGAAACACCTGATATTCTACCTTTACTTTGCTGAAAAAACGATTCCCTTTCATCTTTGAACTTATCTGCTCTTATCATCAAATTAAATGCATTCAGATAGATATCAGATTCCAGTTTTCCATCATCTATAAACTGGTTCATCTGATTCAGCCAGTCATAACAATAAAACCTGAAAATCTTGTCATAAGCCTGTTTGTCCATTATAAATCTGGACTCGCCGTACATGCTTTTAAAAATTGATCCACCGCAAAAAATAAACAATCTGGATTCTTTAAAGAGTTGTTCAGGATTAGCCATTAAAATTATTTCTGACACAAATGCACCGATTGAGTATGCAAAAAAATCAATTGACGACCCTTCATTAAATAAAGGGTGCTTCCCTCCTTTTATCTGACGGGCAAGATTAGTCATATCCAGTACTGTCTGATGACCTGAATTGTAAAATCTTGAAGGATCTTCACTAAGTCTCTCGCTTAGAGCCGCATTGGCAAAACATAATGAACGGTTGTTTACAGCTTCTGAATTTCTTTTCTCAACTATATATTTCATTATTCTCGGATTGCTCCAATCTTCCGGGGATCTGTTTATATGATAAGCTATTGGAAATAGTATAACCGGTTTCCCGGTATTTTTAGCCAGATATTCTGCCCAATAAAGATATTTATCCCAGTTCCTTTCGTTGAGTCCATGCATCAGAATAATACATGAATCTTTTTTGGCAGCATTTTTTGGTACGAAAACCGGATACATAAACTTCTTGTTTTCAACAATATTATTGTCAGCAATCAGTTTTGAGCTTTTTTTTGAATCTGTATCTGACAAAAATTCAAAATATTCAACTTTTACCGGTTCACCACTAATTGCTTTGCCCGATTTGAAACTCAAAAGCAATTCCTTCTGTCTGTTTAAAAAATCTGTTATTTTACTTCTCATGACAAATACTGAAATTTATTTCGTTACAAATGAACAATCTGATTTTTAATACTTTGAAAAAAAGGGAAATCACATGTCTGTAGGGGATTAATTAACCGGAAACGGGGTGAAATATCAAAATACGGGGTGAAGAAATAAATAAAAAAAAAATTGTCTGAGTGATAATAAGACAGAATAAACTAATTTTGCACATCTAATTGATTGCATGCGATGAATGAAAAAATACCAAGGTATCTTTGTGAAAAGGGCAATATAGTAAAACTGATAGTATATACTGCAGTTTTTGCTTTGGTTTTCATTAATATTTATCAGCCTTTCGGTTCAAAAGACTGGTTTCCGGTTTCACTCAACATGTATTTCCTTTTTTCGAGTCTGATTATTCTGACTGGTGTGCTTGTTGTCGTTATAAGCCGGGTAATAATGTACCACTACTGCAAAAAAAACGACCTTTTTGTATGGCAATATGCAATTTGGGTTCTTGCTGAAATAATTGCAATGGGTACTTTTTACACATTGTTTGAAAAGGTTATAATACATGACCCCAGACCTATCAATGAAATGATCAAGCAGTCTTCAATCAATACCAGCCTTGTACTTTTGCTTCCTTATGCCACTATCTGGCTTTATTTCTCATGGAAGGACAAAAACAAAAAACTTGAAAGCCTGAATATGGAGGAAAAACCGGTTGAAAAGCAAACCAAGGTTATGCTTAACTTTTTTGATGAAAAAAAGGAACTCAAACTTTCAGTTCAAAGCGAGCAGGTATTCTGGCTTGAGGCTGCAGATAATTACGTAAAAATTCATTACCAAAACAAAGGTAAAATGACATCTTTCATGATAAGAAATGCTTTAAAAGTTATGGAAGAAAATTTTGCCAACACTTCGATGATAAGATGCAACCGGTCTGTTATGGTTAATTTTGATAAAGTTAAAGTCCTGAGAAAGGAAAAAGATGGTATATTCCTTGGATTGGATCAGGAAACTATTCCTGATATACCTGTATCAAAAACTTACGCTGATCGTGTAATGTCCAGATTTTCGGAAGTATCAATAAATTAAAAAATGGATCAACAGAATCAAAAAGTATATATTGAAACCTATGGATGTCAGATGAATGTTGCTGACAGCGAAGTAGTTGCCTCAATTCTGGAAATGGATGGCTTTAGCCTTACCAACAATATAGCCGAAGCAGATCTGATTTTACTCAATACCTGCTCAATAAGAGATAATGCTGAACAAAAAATATATTCAAGACTGAAATTCTTTGATTCTGAAAGAAAAAAGAAAAAAGGAAAAGTTGTTGGAGTATTGGGATGTATGGCTGAAAGAGTCAAAGAAGAGTTGATAAATGAACACAATGTTGATATTGTGGCCGGGCCTGACTCTTATCTGGATCTTCCTAACCTTATCGGAGCTGTTCAAAAAGGAGAAAAAGCTATAAACATAGATTTGTCTGCAACGGAAACCTATAAAGACATTTTACCGTCAAGGATTGGAAAAGGCAAAATCAGCGGATTTGTTTCGATAATGAGAGGTTGCAACAATTTTTGTTCATATTGTATTGTGCCATATACTCGCGGAAGAGAAAGAAGCAGAGATCCTCAGAGCATTTTAAACGAAGTTAATGATTTAAAAAACAGAGGTTTCAAAGAAGTCACACTACTGGGTCAAAACGTAAATTCATATTCTTTCAGCGAAGGTGACGACAATCAAATTGTAAGTTTCTCAAAACTGCTTGAAATGGTAGCTGTTTCAGTGCCAGATATAAGGATAAGATTTTCCACTTCTCATCCTAAGGACATGACTGATGATATACTTAAAACTGTAGCTTCATATCCTAATATCTGCAATCATATACACCTGCCTGTTCAGTCAGGCAGCTCAAGGATACTTAAGCTTATGAACCGCAGGTATGACAGGGAATGGTATCTTGACCGTATTGCTGCCATCAGGAATATAATCCCGGATTGTGCCATATCCACAGATTTATTTTGCGGTTTTCACTCAGAAACTGAAGAAGATCACCAGCTGACACTTTCACTTATGGAAGAAGTAGGTTTCGACTCAGCATTTTTGTTTAAATACTCCGAACGTCCGGGCACTTATGCTGCAAAAAATCTGGAAGACGATATACCTGAAAAGGTTAAAATCAGAAGGCTTAACGAGATGATTGAATTACAAAACAAATTGTCATCAGTAAGTAATTCCAAAGATGTCGGCAAGGTTTTTGAAGTTCTGGCAGAGGGTTTCTCAAAAAAATCAAGAGAACAATTATCAGGCAGAAACCAGCAAAATAAAATGGTCGTCTTTGATAAACTGGATACAAAAATCGGACAATATGTAAATGTAAAAATTACAGGATTTACTTCTGCAACACTTCTTGGAGAGATAATTGATAATAAACTTTAAATTTTCAGGGCTTTAAACCCAACTATTCGGATATTTTTTGCACTTTTGCGGCAAATTTGGGAAAATCTTTCCTTTTTAATTCCTAATCAGGACAATGAGTAAGAAAAAAACTATCGTTGCAGCAAGGGTTTTCAATTCAAGGTTTTCATCGACGCTAAGTATCAGCTTGGTTTTGTTGATGGTTGGAATGATTCTTGTCATTGGATTCATGGCGAATGATCTTTCAAAATATGTAAGAGAAAATATTTGCCTGTCAGTAGTTGTTGACGATGCTATGAAGCTTCCCGACGCTAAGATGTTTCAGAATAAAATTGAAAAAACCGGATGGGCAAGATCAGTGCAATACATTGACAAAGAAACCTCTCTTAAAGAATTGATTAAGGAAATAGGAGACAATCCTGAAGATTTACTTGGGTACAATCCTGCACTTGCTTCATTTGAGGTATATCTGAATGCTGAATATGCAAACAATGATAGTATCGCCAAAGCTGAAAAGTTTTTAAGACAAAATAAAAATGTTCAGGATGTTATTTATCGTAAAGACCTTATTCATCTTGTAAATGAGAATGTCAGAAAAATCACACTGATACTTTTTATAATAGCTGCAATACTGACCATCATATCGTATTCACTAATAAGAAACATGGTTAGATTGATGATTTATTCAAAACGTTTCCTGATAAGAACTATGCAATTGGTTGGTGCTGATCGCTCGTTTATCCGTAAGCCTTTCATACTCCAGAATATAGTCAGCGGCATAATATCTTCTGTATTGGCTATGGCTTATCTTTACGGGATTCTTTTTTATATTGATAATCAGATCAATGGCTTGGTTAATGTGCTTGACATTGCAAAAATTGGTATAATTTTTGGCATTGTTTTAATTTTTGGAGTTCTGATTATGATATCTGCTACTATAGTTGCCGTAAACAGATATCTTAAGATGCAAACCGGTGACATGTATTATATCTAAACAATAATAATGATGAAAAATAATGACGCTTACGAAAAGTTTGCTTTGGGCAAACAGAACTTAATTCTGATAGCTATAGGATTTGCTGTTGTCGTTCTCGGATTTATTCTGATGATGGGAGCTCCATCAACTGAAACTGCTTACAATCCTGATATCTTCAGCTTCAGAAGAACTGTTTTAGGCCCGGGTGTTGCTTTAGGTGGATTTATATTCGTGATAATCGGTATTCTTTTCAGAAAGAATAAAAATAATAGTGACAATTCTTAATAAACGCGCTTATATTAGCATGTTGAAACCGGCGAACGAATAAAAGTTCAAAATAAGTATTTAGAAGTTCCTGATGGATTTTATAGAAGGAGAAATTTTGTATTTCAATAAACCACTGACCTGGACATCATTCCAGTTGGTTTCAAAAGTCAGATATCAGATATGTAAAAAGTTACATATAAAAAAGTTAAAGGTTGGACACGCAGGTACACTTGATCCTCTGGCAACAGGAGTTATGATTTTATGTACAGGCAAAGCAACAAAAAAAATAGAAGATTTTCAGTATCAGACAAAAGAGTATGTTGCAACGTTTGAACTCGGGGCTACAACACCTTCGTTTGATTTGGAAAAGCCTGTTGATCAAAGATTTGATTACAGCCATGTCACAAAGGAACTTGTTGAAGAGACATTGAAGAAATTTATTGGCAGAATAGAGCAGGTTCCACCTTCTTTTTCTGCTTGCAAAGTAGATGGCAAGAGGGCATATGAAATTGCCAGAAAAGGAGAAGAGGTTGAGCTGAAACCAAAAATTCTTGTAATAGATGAGATTGAATTACTTGATTATGATTTACCGTACCTGAAATTGCGGATAGTTTGCAGCAAAGGCACATACATAAGAGCAATAGCAAGGGATTTAGGCAATGAGCTTCGTTGTGGAGCGCATCTGACAGGTCTGATCAGAACAAAAATCGGAAATATCGGTCTTGAAGACTGTATCGATTTCGACAAATTTTCAGAGGCATTTAAAGAAGAATAAATTTAAAGCAAAACAAATACAAAGAATCCATTATATGAAACTTTCAAAATTCAAATTCAAACTTCCGGAGGAACTTATCGCTCAATATCCAGCTGATAACAGGGATGAATCCAGATTAATGGTATTGGACCGCAAGTCAGGAAATATCGAACATATTCTTTTTAAGGATATTACAAATTATTTCGGAGAAAAAGACGTATTCATTTTTAATGACACAAGAGTTTTTCCTGCCAGATTATATGGAAATAAAGAAAAGACAGGCGCCCAGATAGAAGTATTTCTACTGAGAGAACTCAATGAAGAATTCCGTTTGTGGGACGTTCTTGTAGATCCCGCCAGAAAAATCAGAATAGGCAATAAGCTTTATTTTGGTGATGATGACTCGATGGTAGCCGAAGTAATAGACAATACAACATCAAGAGGTCGTACATTAAGATTTCTGTATGACGGCAATCATGATGATTTCAAAAAAGCACTTTATTCACTTGGTGAAACCCCGCTCCCACGAACAATTAAAAGAGCTGTTGAACCGGAAGACGAATCAAGATTCCAGACGATTTTTGCTTCAAACGAAGGAGCCGTAGTAGCTCCGGGAGCAGGACTGCATTTTAGCAGGGAATTGATGAAAAGACTTGAAATAAAGGGCATTGATTTTGCTTTCGTCACTTTGCATGCCGGACTTGGAAATTTCAGGGAAATCGATGTTGAAGATCTGACCAAACATAAAATGGATTCAGAGCAAATGTACATCTCTGAAGAAACAGTCAAAATTGTAAATGATGCAAAAGATGCACAAAAAAGAGTTTGTGCAGTAGGAACAACAGTAATGCGTGCAATCGAAAGCTCTGTAGGAGCAGCCGGACACCTGAAAAGTTTTGAAGGATGGACTAATAAGTTCATTTTCCCTCCATATGACTTCAGTGTTGCGAATTCAATGATCTCAAATTTTCATGCACCACTTTCAACATTACTTATGATGGTAGCTTCCTTTGGCGGTTATGATTTCGTAATGGATGCCTATGATGTAGCAATAAAGGAAAAATACAGATTTGGCGTGTATGGAGATGCTATGTTGATAATCTGATTATGAGTCTGGTTTACATGAGTCTGGGTTCAAACCTCGGAGAAAGGTTTGAAATGATCAATAAAGCAATAAATGAAATTGAAAAAACGGTCGGGTCAGTAATGGCCCGATCTGCTTTTTATGAAACCGAATCATGGGGATATGAATCCGCGAACAAATTCATAAACGCATGTATTTCCGTCAGGACAGACATTCCCGCTAAAGAATGCATCATTCTCCTCAAAAACACAGAAAAGCTCTTAGGACGAACAAAAACAACAAAAATCGGGTATTCAGACAGACTTATCGATATCGATATTTTGTTTTATGATAACATGGTGATAAATGAGGATGATCTTACAATACCACATCCTATGATGCACAATAGACATTTTGTTTTGAATCCCCTGAAAGAAATAGCACCAGATATAGTTCATCCTGTTTTAAAAAAGACAGTAAGTGAATTGCTGGAAGATCTTAATTCACAACCATAAATTTGCAGGTCTTATACATTGTGCCGTCCTCAGAAGCACATAAAACAATATAAACACCGCTACTTACTCTGTTTCCCCTTACATTGTAACCATCCCATACGAACTGCCCGCCAAGCGAAGTTCCCGAAACGAGTATATTTCCATTAAGATCGGTTATTTTTACCTGACTGTTTTCCATAAGCCCGGTAACAGTGATTTTTCCGGCATATCCGGGTCTGACAGGATTGGGGAATACATGAATATCATCAAAGGACACTTCTCCCACTGTGGCTTCACCTCTGTATGAAACCAGTCCGGCATCAGTACCAATGAATACTTCTCCGTTTTCAGGATTGACTGAAACCGAATAAATATAATCTGAAGGTAATGGACTGTTTTGTGTAGTAAACTGATGGATGGTCTCTGTGCCATCAGGAGAAAGTAAATAAATTCCGTTTCCTTCTGTACCCATCCATTTCCTGTTTGCACCATCCACTGCAATACAATTTACCCTGATATCATTCAGCAAATAATCAGCTGCATTGGTTCCGTCATTTCTTGGAACTTTAACCCTGCTGAACGTGAAATCTGAACTGAAAACATTTGAAGGATTACCTGCAACAAGGGGACCAAGTCTTGTACCTATCCATATTGTACCATTCAAATCCTCCACAATACAATTTACAGTATAAGGGCTTAATGTAATGCCGTCCTGATCTGTAAAAGATGAAAACCATCTGGTATCATCATCAGATGTATCAAACGGCGTTCCATTCTGGTCAATAACAAAAACTCCGTAAATGTATCTCAGTGAATTTATCCAGATCTGATTTTTACTGGTAAAAAGTATTGAATTCCATGTCGGAGCACCAGGCATAGTGTTATATGACATCCCTTTCCATTCGCCCTGAGGAGTCAATGCCCATAAAGTCTTTTCTGAAAGCACGGAAGAAACACCATATGTGGAATTTAAAACCCAAAGATTTCCGGAATCGTCAAAAACAGCTCCGTCCACCCTGCAGAATCTGGCTCCCTCAATAGTAGTTATCAAAGGACTGTTATATTGATTGTGAAGTTTATAAAATACACTATCCCTGAATTCGTAAAGCCCCTCACCCCAACTGGTCAGAAAAAAATGACCTTTATCTTCAGGATCAACAGCAATATTTAAAATATCCATAAAAGGCACTCCTGTTGCTTTTTCTACAGAATCTTTTTTTACAAGACCACTCCAGTTTTCATTTTCATAAGTCAGAATCTCGCCGGGTAAATAATATCTGTCTCCCCATCTGCCACCACAAGAAGCAAAATAAACACCATCTTTAAAGAAAGAATTCCAGGCAAAAACTTCATTAGGACCATTAGGTTTAATATTTAAATCTGAAACCTTAAAAATATTACCGTTTAAAACAGCTCCTGATATTCCCTTATTTCCTGAAGCCACAAAAAAGCTGTCAGAAATCTCGTCATAAGACAAATCGTAAGCCGGCGAAATTTTGTTACCAACCTCTTTATCGGTTTCATCAAAAAGGGATACTTCATTTTTACCACAAACAGCGAGATATTTACCGGCAATTTTCAACTTTTTTACATTTTCACCTGAGTATATCAGTTTATTTATACCGTTATTGATTTTTTTATAAACATACTTATTGTCTGAGAGAAAATATAAATTGCCTCCTGATTCAATAATGCTGCTTATATTAGATTTTATATCAGTTTGCTTAAGTGTCCATTCAGAGGGATCAAGAAGATTATCTTTTAATGAACCGGTATAAAAACCTTTTGACGTTACTACCCAGGCTGTATCATTCAAAACAGCCACATCATATACAGGCAGTTTTTCTCCTGAAAATTCAGGACTATATGTAGCTTTAATTTCCTTATTCCTTAAATCCACAACAATCATACCGACACCGGTCAGCATATAAGCAAACCTACCATCTATTCTCAGGTTATTTACAACTTTATCTGCTGTTAATGACTTATTTTTGAAATCAGGCAAATTAAGAATACCCTGATCATTTAAAAAATCAATGTTTCCATCAGAGTAAACTATCATCAACACTTTTTCCTGCTCACTCCAGTCAATGAATAATACTTCAAAACCATTTAGTCCTGTCAGAGAAGAATATGTCTCTAAGCTTTTATTATTATTATCGTAGGAGAATAATTTACCACTTGCAACAGCAAATACTTTAGAATCTGTTACAACAACCTGATTAACATTATTATATGAAAAATGCGTCCGCCATTCTCCTACACCTGTTCCGGCTTTGGCAAAACAGCTGATAAAAAATGTTGAAAATAAAATAATTAAACGAAGGGATTTTAACATAAATCAGATGATAAAAAATCCGACATTGCTTTAATAGCTAACGCACGATGACTGATTTTATTTTTCTCATCCATTCCAAGTTGAGCAAAACTTTGGGTGAAACCTTCAGGCATAAATACAGGGTCGTATCCAAATCCACCATCCCCGTGTCTTTCAGAAAGAATCTCTCCATTTATAACTCCCTCGAAATAATACTCATTTCCATCAATAATCAGAGCTACAACAGTCTTAAAAAGAGCTTTTCTGTCAGTTTTATCCTTAAGCTTATCGAGCAGTTTATCAATATTTTTTTGAGAGTCACATTCCTCACCGGCATATCTGGCAGAGTATACACCGGGTTCTCCATCGAGGCTGTCAACAAACAAACCTGTATCATCTGCAAAACAATTAAAACCATATTTTTCGAAAATAAATCTGGCTTTTTGCATTGCGTTACCCCTTATAGTGTCCATTTCTTCAGGAATATCCTCAAAACAACCTATTTCTTTGAGTCCTGAAATATTACAAACACCATCCAGAATGGCAGAAACTTCTTCAATCTTATGCCTGTTGTTGGTTGCAAAAATGAGATTTTTCTTCATTGTAATAATTTTATGTTACAGATTTCAGGACAAATCCAACATTCTTTTGATTGGTTTATATGCTTTTTCTACGATTTCCCGGGGTAATTTTATTTCAGGACTTTCATTTAAAAGACAATCGTACAATTTCTGTAAATTATTCATTCTCATGAAATTACATTCATTACATGCACATGTACTATCCTCAGGAGGTGCAGGTATAAAAAGTTTGCCCGGGCAATCCTTTTTCATTTCATGTAATATACCTGATTCTGTTGCTACAATAAATTCAGCATAATCAGATCTTTGAACATATTTGAGCAAAGCTGAAGTAGAACCTATAAAATCAGCAATATCCAACAGTACTTTTTTACATTCAGGATGAGCTATTATTTTAGCTTCAGGGTATTTTTTCTTTAATTCAAGTATCTTTTTTAATGAAAACTGTTCATGAACATGACATGAACCATTCCATAAAAGCATATTTCTTCCGGTCAGACTGTTAATATAATTACCAAGATTTCTGTCGGGACCAAATATTATTTTTTCATCCACAGGTAAACTGTTAACTATTGGTATTGCATTTGTAGATGTTACCAAAATATCTGTTAAAACCTTAACTTCAGCAGTTGTATTTACATAACTTATAACTGTATGTCCCGGATTATCTTTTATGAATTTTTCAAACTCATCGGCCGGACAGCTGTCCGCAAGTGAACATCCTGCATTTATGTCTGGTATAAGAACTTTTTTTTCTGGACATATAATTTTTGCTGTTTCGCCCATAAAATTAACACCACAGAGCACAATTATATCAGCATCTGTTTTGGATGCTTTTTGAGCAAGTGCAAGGCTATCTCCGATAAAATCAGCAATTTCCTGAATTTCATCGATCTGATAGTAATGAGCCATTATTACAGCATTTTTCTCTGTCTTTAATCTTTTTATTTCCTCTATCAAATCAATATTATTCATATTTATTTTTTTTTTAAATATAAATGCTAAATAAAATATTTAATTCCTGTGCACATTCTCTGATACTATATTGCATAGTCAGTGTAAAAGAATTTATCAAATACGGAAGTAAATAATACTCACCACTTACAGTGAGTATCTTCAATCAATAAAGGACAAATTTAATCATTAATTCCTAATTTTGCCTGAAAATTATGAGATTATGAGAAAGGTTTCAATATCGGAAATGAACAGAATATCTGCAGAAGAGTTTAAAAAGTCTGAAAAAATACCTGTCACTGTAATACTTGACAATATAAGAAGTCTTCATAACGTCGGATCTGTATTCAGAACATCAGATGCTTTCAGAATAGAAAAAATATATCTGTGTGGTTTAACAAGTATACCACCTCATCCGGAAATACATAAAACGGCTTTAGGAGCTGAATACTCTGTTGAATGGGAATATTCAGAAAATATTATTGAAACCATACTATCATTAAAATCAGATGATTACAAAATAATATCCATTGAACAAACTCATGAAAGTATAATGCTTAATGATTATAAGGTAGATTTAAAATGTAAATATGCTTTAATACTTGGTAACGAAGTAAAGGGTGTTCAGCAAATAGTTGTTGACAACTGTGATGAATGTATTGAAATACCACAGTCAGGTACAAAACATTCATTAAACGTTTCTGTAGCCGCCGGCATAGTACTTTGGCATTTTTTTGAAAAATTACAATCAGTTATCATTTAAGAGCAGTTATGAGCAATCAACTATTCTTTATTATTATTCTTTTTAAATTAAAAAAACTAATAGAGATAATAATAGACTGTTGATAGTGTTGATAAATTTTCCGGAATTTGTTTGAGCATAAAGATATCAACAGTTAAAACAAGTTTTCAACAAAAATTAAACAGACAATAGTAAAACTAATGTTTTGATTAAAAAGACAAAACTGAAAAAAAGTTCATAATTCAAATCAGGTTGTGTTGACAGCTTTCAAATTTTATTATTGTTGATAATCCGGTTTCATGTGTTGAAACAAAAATGACATTTTTTGATAAAATCATTTCTTGATTGATGAAATACGGGTTTAATGACCAAATATGGTTTTTTACTAAAAGTTATACACAGTTGTTCACAACTTATAAACACATAGAAAAGTATTTATTTTTTATCTTTGTAAACAATCTGAAAAACCATGAATTTGTCAAGAACTTCTGAAGATACACCCCTGATTAAACAGTATTTTGAAATGAAAAGCAAGCATCCTGATGCTGTACTTTTATTTCGTGTAGGTGATTTTTATGAAGCTTATGGTAATGATGCCCTTATTATTGTCGATATACTAAGTATTGCATTAACCAAAAAATCAAATGGTGCTGCCGGATCAATTGAAATGGCCGGATTCCCTCATCACGCTCTTGATAATTTTTTACCAAAACTTGTAAGAGCAGGTAGAAGGGTAGCAATATGTGATCAGCTTGAAGATCCCAAGTTAACAAAAAAGCTTGTA
>CAZCPI010000026.1:0-22333 GCA_964500535.1 uncultured Bacteroidales bacterium | reverse complement strand
GAAAAAGATTATGGTGCTCAGTTCACACTTGTGGATGAAGAAAATCTTGTTTTTATTGCACGCCAGGCTTTCATGCTTGATGATGATGAACCTGTTTATGGTTTGGGGCAGATTCAAAACGGAAAGCTTATGCAAAGGGATATCCGTTATAATCTTAAAAATGAAAATACAAAAGTTTGCATACCCTTCTTTTATTCATTAAAAGGTTACGGTGTTTTCTGGGATAATTATTCACCTACTACTTATACTGATAATGTTCAGGAAACTTCTTTTGAGTCTTTGGGTGGTTCTTGTGATTATTATTTCATGTATGGTGGTGATATCACAGGAGTCCAGACAAAAATGCGTGATTTGACAGGGCAGGCTCCCATGTTTCCATTGTGGACATATGGCTACTGGCAGTCAAGAGAAAGATATAAAAATCAGGAAGAGTTGCTTGGCGTTGTTGAAAAGTACAGATCGCTTAAAGTGCCTCTTGATGGTATTATTCAGGACTGGCAGTATTGGGGCAAGGACAGCCTTTGGAATTCTATGTCATGGGATAAAACAAACTATCCTGATCCTGTAAAGATGGCTGACAAAGTTCACGGCATGAATGCTCACCTTATGGTGGTGGCATGGCCCGGTTTCGGCCCACAGACTAAACAATATGAAGAGCTTAAGAGTAAAGGTATGATGCTGAACTTTGATACCTGGCCTCCAAAATCCGGAACAATTCCCTACGATCCTTACAATGATAAGGCAAGGGATATTTACTGGGATTATCTCAATAAGGGCATATTTAAAATCGGGACAGATGCCTGGTGGCTTGACTCATCCGAGCCTGACCACATAAATATCAAAGATGCTGATTTTGAGCAGCGTACAGCTCTTGGTAAATACAATTATGTGATTAATGCTTTTCCTTTGATGCATACTACCGGGGTTTATCAAAATCAAAGAAAGGAAACATCTGACAAACGTGTGTTTATTCTCACCAGATCTGCTTTTGCAGGTCAGCAAAGAAATGCAGCGAATACATGGTCAGGCGACGTGGTTTCAAGCTGGGAAAATCTTGCATTACAAATACCTGCAGCTTGCAATTTGTCGATTTGCGGGATTCCTTACTGGAATGCTGACATTGGCGGTTTCTTCGCAGGACGATATAATAAAGATGGAGGAGCACGAAATCCCATGTATCAGGAACTTTATGTACGATGGGCTCAGTTTGCTTCTTTGACTCCAATGATGCGTTCTCATGGAACTGATATTCCGCGTGAAATTTATCAGTTTGGTGATCGTGGTACATGGGCTTTTGATGCTGTTGAAAAAGCTATAAAATTGCGTTACAGATTATTGCCATACATTTATTCAACGGCATGGAAAGTTACTAAACAGGCAGGTTTGTTTATGTATGCATTACCTTTGATGTATCCTAAAGATCCGAAGACTCATGATTTGAATACTGAATACATGTTTGGTGAATCAATGCTCGTGTTGCCTGTACTCCAGCCATTGTACACTTCGCAAAAGGACGGAAAGATATCTGAAGACTTTTCTAAGCTTAAGAGATGGAGTATTTACCTGCCTGAAGGCAATAAGTGGATTGATTTCTGGACAGGCGAAACCAAATTCGGAGGAGACGCATTTATGAGAGAAACTTCAATAGATGAAATTCCTGTTTACGTAAAACCGGGAGCAATCATTCCATGGGGGCCCGAAGTGCAATATGCTACTGAAAAGAAATGGGATAATCTTGAAATCAGAGTTTACCCGGGTGCGGATGGCGAATTTACGCTTTATGAGGATGAAAACGACAATTATAATTATGAGAAGGGTATTCACTCAACTATAACTTTCAAATGGGACGATAAAAAAAGTACATTAACTATTGGTGAAAGGAAGGGCGAATTCCCCGGAATGTTGATGTCGCGCAAATTCAATATAATTGTTGTGGGCACTGACAATGGTTTCGGACTAAAATCTATTAAGACAGGCAGACCGGTAAATTATAAAGGACTTGAAGTCTCTGTAATAATGTAATACCATTTCATTAAATAAATAGTGCCGGCATTCCTGTATGGAGTACCGACATATTTTTTTCCGATCATTCGGCTCTTTCAGAAGTAGCTTTAACTACATTTTAATCAATTTCCTTCAGTCGGGATTTCATAAATCTCCCAGTTGTCGATATAAGCTGTTGTTGCAGTACTTCCTTGGCTATTGGTAAAAGTACAGTTGCCGGCTTTTACATTTTTACCGGTAATTATAGTGTGGTCAAAAACATCCCAGGCACCAAAAGAGTTTGGTATCATAACTATTCTGGATGTGCCTGGTCCGTCTACACCGTAAAGTATCATCCTGCATGTTCCACTGGTTTTTACTTTTGCAATAATTCTGTAAATCGTGAAATCTTTCCAGTTAATATTTGGTACACTGATGGAGCCACTGGATGTATTAACTCCGTCTCCTATTTTAACACTGCTACAACCGCAATAGGGCACTCCGGAAATTGCAGGTTTCGTCGTTATAGTTACAGGTGACCATATTCCGGTACCGGTGAATAATGACATATCATTCATGTATGGGTCTTTAACCAGATTTTCAAATGAAGTTGCCGCCTGAAAGCAATCTCCGGTTTTGACAGCCTTAACTATGACTTTGTTTACAACATTACCGCTTGATATTACCAGCTCGCCATTTACAGCTGCTTTTCCATCATAAGTTACAGTAACCTTTTGGGCAGCGGAACCCATTGGAATACTCTGAGGGCTGACTGTAATTCCTGCGGGCGCACTGATGGCAATATCTGATTTTAATCCCTGTTGTGAAACCGTGAAGCTTGCTGAAGTAAATTTATCATCAAAAGCCAGATTATCAACAGATGTTGTTATTGCGCCTTCAAAAATATCAAGACTCAGATCTGCAACAGCGCACATCGAAGCATTTGCCGTTTTGTTTTTTATTGTCAGGAAATAGTCGCCTTCGGTAACAACATCAAAAATAATTTCTCCTCTGGTAAGCAAATTTCTGGTAGCAGAGCAGGTAAAATCTTTTGAAACAAGGTATGAGGTTCCGGTATTACTTATTCCGAAACCAACTGTAAGTACAGGATTAGAAGCATTATTCCACCATTCGTACAGAAATGAGAACCTGTATTTACCCGGTGTGAGATGTAAAGGAGTAATAGTTGAGCCATAAGTGTTTTTATAGCTGTAAACTGTAGAAGTTGTTGTGCTGTCCACTCCGTCCCAGCGTACGACCAAAGTCCTTCCTGTATAGGAGCCGCCTTCTGCAAGGTCGTGAGTGACATCAAGATACCTTATACCACTTGTGCCGTTGGCTACAGTCCATTTTAGATCTTTGGGTGTACATTTCCATCCCCATTTATTTGGTTCTGTATTAGAGCCTGTAGTTTTGTTGGCATCCCATCCTGATAGGAGGTTCTCAGCCCCGGAATAGATAATTGTAGTGAAAAGCAACACCAGGGTTAAAATGCCTTTGCGATTATTAATCAATATATTTTGCATAGTTGTTCTTTTCTGTTTCGTTTTTATTTGATACGCCAACCAGAGCAATCATAGTGCATTTCCCAAATTATCTTGGCCATGATTATCTTATACTTCTTTTGATCTGCTGCTGAGAGATTTGTTATTTCTTCTCTTTGATTGCAGCCGTATGGCCAGAAGTGCTGACTGTCTGCACTAAGTGAAGTTGTTACTCCGTTTGTCAACTGCTTAATTAATGCTGTAGTCCTGGTTCCGGTAAATTTTCCTCCTGAAACCAGGTTCTTCCAAACCTGTGTAGTTCCTGAACCAAAGTAATGATGCATTTCATGCATTACAGTTCCGACAAACATGTACCTGTTGTTCGAACCGAACTCTATTTGTCCCCAGTAATTAGCTTGCGCTGTGGGGACTCCTGTATTGTAAGAAATCCAAACATTGGCATTATATCCGGTGTATTTACTCATATAATAACATGCTTCATCCAAAGCTGCCTTTAGTAAATTGTAATTAGCCGTTCCCATATTTGCAGGCGTTACAGAAGAGGCTAAAGTATACGTAACTTTACCAAGACCCGGAATAACTTTTATTGCCTGACCATATGATGTGCCATAACTGTTTGTTGCATAAGCTCTCACGTAGTAATCGTTGTCAATGTTCAATGAGTCAGATGTAAGTGCATATGACCCTGTTCCGGCCGAAGACGCTGCTTTTTTATTGTCATTTATGGTCGGAGTTTCACCCGTTGACCAGCAAATGCCACGCTCAGTAATGTCGCTGCTTCCCTCATAAACGACATAGCCCAGGCAACTGATATTCTGACTTGTCTGCAGGTAGCTGGCAGATGTTGTATTTATGATAGGTAAAGGATTTTTGGTAGTGAAACTCATTTGGTTGCCATAAACCAATCCTGATGAATTTCTGGCATAAGAACGTATATAGTAATCTGTATTGCTTTTAAGACCTGTGATAATAACTCCGCTTACGTTGTTGAGGCTGTCTGCTGAAATTTTTTGATTGCTTATTGTAGGATTTCTTGTTGTACTCCAACAGAAACCTTTTTCGGTTACTGAAGTGCCTCCCGGTGTCAGTATTTTCATTCCAATCCTGATTTTATCGTAATCAATCATGGTTATGCTGTTGGTTTTAACTACAGGAGTTTTAGTCATAACACCATCCGAGAAATTGATACTGTCAATTTCTTCAACAGGTATGTAAGTAGTTGAGTCCTTTTTGAATATCAAAATTCGGGCACTGTTATCATCGAATGTTATACTGTCAACTTCAGCAGTCCCGAAGTTTAGGACCTTATAGTCTGTTTTGAACAGATTTAACGTATTTATGGCATTTACAAAAGATATTGATACAAACGTCAATAATAATAGCAATAGATTTTTCCTCATCTGTGTTATTGTATTTTCAAGAGCACAAATGTATTAAATTTTCAAGTGTGGGAAACCTATTCTTTAATCATTTTGCCATCAATGATGCCTTTACCATAAATGATTTTATAAATATATATGCCCTTCTGAAGATCAACAACATTTACAGGATTGTTGCCATTTTCTGATTTAAGCAAGACAAGATTACCTTTTAGGTCGAAGATTTTTAAAATGAAGTCTTCATCCAATCCCTTTATCATAAACATATCCCTGACAGGATTTTGGGCTAAAACGATGTTCTTTTTGTGAGATTTCAGACTGGAAATTTGTTTTTCAGAATAATAGTATCTGTAAGTTTCTGAAAGATTCCAGGTGTTTTCAAAAGTATAAAAGTATTCAGTCAAAATATTTCCGACTTTATCATATTCGAGTTCCCACTTATAATCATATTTCCAGGAATCGCTTTTTATATCATATTCTGATCTGGTTTCAGTCTGAGTTTCTCCATTCTGATTAAATGTTATTTCATAACGGAATCTGGGGAACCATTTTTTATTTTGATAACTAAAGCTGAAATATATCTGTCCATCTACTCTTCCAAGGCTGTCAAAATGTAATTCTGCTTTAGAAACTCCTGACCAGTATCTTTCCATCCATTCGCTTGCATTAAATCCAAGTAGTTCATCATTAAAATAGGAATATTCCATTTCATTCATCACAAAGAATTTTTGCAATTGTCCGACCCAAAGAGAATTCACTACGATTGCTCTATGGTTTTTTTTATCCATAAAAGATTCCTTTTTAATACTTGTTATCCAGTTGTTGCTGATGCTATCCCAGTTAAAATCGATACTGGTATTATAATTTTCTTCCTGGTTATAATCATAAGTGTATTTTGTGTTATTAATCCACTTGTTTTTATTCGTGTTAAAAATAAATGATGTATTTTCCCTGATAGTACTGTCCCTATAATAGGAATTTTCATTTTTATAAGACAATATCCAGCTTTTTTTATCAGCATCCCATTCGTAATCTGTTGTGACGGAATCAAGCCCGTAATTGTTATAAATGGTTTCGGTTTTATTTGATTGAATCCATTCTGTTTTTATATAATCCCAACTGAATGCGATGTTCGAAGCCAGTTTGTCATCATTTGTGTAAGTGTTGATATATTTATAAACACCAATGAAACTATTCAGGGAATCAACTAATTCGAAACTTTCGTATGATAATTCATTACCGTGGTTATCGTAAGTGTAGTTATATTTATTTATTATTTTTCCTTTTCCATCCGAAACCAAAACACTGTCAAGTAAGTACTTAGCATCATTTTTTAATCCGGCTTTTAATTTGTCAGAATTTATTTTTTCAGGAGATGTCTCTGCTTTCATCTTTGAACTACTTCTGTTTTTAAATGAAAGATTAATCCCCTCATAATCTTTGCCGGCAAATTTTTCAATACCAAAAAGCAATGACGAAACCGTGAAAAATATTAAAGTTGCAGTCAGCAAATGTTTAGGTTTCATAATATGATTTTTAAGGGTAAATTCTTAAATATTTTTCAGCATTAAATACTTACAGGAGTGTAGTAATAATTAAAATAGTTGACCAATTCCCAACCACTGTAATTCGTATAATAGGACTTCTGTATCAGATTATTTTTAGCATCGTACAAGTACTCATATTTATAATCAGCTTTCCACATGTTCAGCTCATTATCGAAATAAACTTTGGTTTCTCTTATACAATTACCTTTCTGATCGTATTCAAAGTTGGTTTTGTTGACAATATTCCAGTCGTTTAAAGTCTCATCCCATCTTACATATGATTTGCTAACTTCCAAACCTGTTGAATCAAAGGTTGTTGTGTTTTTTATCCATTCTTTCCATTTACTGCCATCCCAGTAATATTGCTCGGAGCTAGTCTGACGCATATTATCATCGAATTCATAGATGGTTTTACCATTTATCCCGAGTACATTCGCATTTCTGTCAAAGGAAAATGAAAGCTCCATGGCAATATTAGCTGTATCTGCATAATAATAAATGCTTTTGCTGCTATTTTCCCAATTACTGTATGAAGTATTCCATGATAAATATTTGAATAATATCTTGTTGCTGAAACTATCGAATTCGTATAATTGTTTGGACGAATTTATCCAGTTAGTTGATATAGTATCAAAATTCATCATGCAGCTTAATGTCAGATTTTGTTTGTCGTCGTAGGTCATCTCCGTTTTATAATTTGGAACCCATTCGTTTTTATGTTCATTCCAATTAAAAGATGTTGTCTTTGTGTTATTTAAGTTTTTATCATATTCATTTTCATGTTTAATGTTTTCAGCCCATCCACCCCTCTCTGAATTCCAGTAATAAAAGATCAGATGTGATACATAATTATTGTTATTATAGGAGTAAACTATATTATCTGTACTATCCAGTACATTTGTTATATTGTTCATCTGTATTATTTTAGTAAATGCCAGATGACCTTTTTCGTTCCATTTATTGATGGTTTTTGACACGACGACGCCTTTACCGTTATTTTCCACAGTACTATCAAGTAAATAGACAATCCCATTGGCAGACATTCGTTTTTGCATCTTTCCTATATCTCCAAAAGTACCGGCAGTTACTTCAGGGGCTTTACCATATGATATCTGAGTGGTTTGGAAAAAAACAAGTAACACCAGTGAGATCAGAGCAATGTAATTCTTTTTCATACGCTCATTATTAGGTTGTACTTAACAAGAAAATCTTTAAATATTTCTCAAATATATATCTTATTTATTAGCAAGTCATAAAAAATCAACCCTTTTTGTTCTTCCTGTATTCGGTTGGAGTTAAGCCGGTTATCCTGCTGAAAAGTCTTGAAAAGTAATAGGGGTCGCTTATACCGACTTTACAAGAGACCTGGTTTATTTTCATTTCGCTGAAATCAAGCAGATTGCAGGCTGTCTGAATCCTGAGATGCTGAATATAATGTACCGGTGTGAAACCGGTCTGCTTCCTGAATAGGGATGAAAAATATGATTCTGAATAGCCGACGTGCTCACATATGCTTTTTATGGTAATATCACTTTCAATATTTTCACGGATATATTTAACGCTGCGGTCAATAATATCCCTGCCGGATTCCTTATTTGCTTTGTCTTTAAATTGTCCTAAATATTTCAATGAACCCAGGAAATAGTACAGGCAGGATATGGCATAATTAATATTATCGATAGCGTATCCATTTTGAAGAGTCCTGAACATATCCTCAAAGATTGAAATTCTGTCCTGCAAACGTGATTCATCAGATTGAGCTATATCTATAGCCCCTTCAATAAAGTTTGCATAAAACCCGGCTTGTTCACCTTTGAAATGAATCCAGTAAATTGACCATGGATCTTCGCAGTCAGATCCATAGCTGTGTGGCTTATCGGGAGGTAAAATAAAAAACTGATTTTTAGAAATATTGTATTTGTTCCCATTAATTTCAAACCAGCCCTTGCCATTAACACACAGTATGATAATGTATTGTGGAATTCCGTTTTTTCTTTTGCGGTAATGGTATCTGGCACTTGGATAGTAACCAATATCTGTTAAATGTAGTCTTGATCCAAACGAATCCTTTTCTATTTCTGAAATGATTGCCGGTGGCAGGACAATTGCCCGGCTACCTGTGAAACCGTCCTTTATTTTCGTCATCATCGATAAATCAGATTACCTAACTGTTGTAATTAAACATGTTGCAAATTAATGACTATTTTTGTAAAACTTGCAATTAACCATAAATTCAATTTACTTAAGCGCATCTTTGTTACCTGGGTCTCAATAAATATGATAGTTATATGCATATTAAAAATCAAATACTCGTATTCTTTTCACTTCTTTTATCGTTATCTGTAAATGCAGATCTTGTCCTTCAGGCTGAAACCGGGAAATATACAGGAAAGACAGATACACAACATTCAGGATATACCGGGACCGGATTTGTGGATATGACAAATGCTGTTGGCAGTACATTGTTATTTGATTTTTCTTTGGCTGAAGAAATGCATGATGCTGTTGTTTTGATTAGGTGGGCTAACGGAAAGACTGATGACAGGGCTATGAGTTTCACCGTTAATGATAGTTTACAAATTACAAGACAGGAATTCGGATCTTCAGGTGCATTTACGACATGGATGGAAACCTCTTGTACTTTGTCATTAAGGAAAGGAAGAAATCAGATTCTACTAACGGCACTTACTTCAAACGGTGGTCCTAATCTTGATAAAATTACGATAGTTAATGGTACCGAAGGAGTAAAAGAATATAAGTTAAATATCCTGATAAATGGCAGAGGTAAAGTATCGCTATTTCATGAAAAAGCTTTTTATCCTCAGGACGAAACTGTACAACTTGAAGCCATACCTGATTCAGCAAGTTCGAGCAAATTTCTTGGTTGGAGTGGTGATCTAAACTCTTCTCAGAAAATTATAAACATCAAAATGACCACAGATCTGAGTCTGACTGCGAATTTCAGATCATCAAAGCATTCTGTTTATTATTGCGCTCCCATAGAAAAAGGGGGATCTGATACAAACGACGGAAGCATAAACTCGCCATTTTTTAACCTAAGCAAGGTAATCAGTTTAATGCAGGGTGGAGATACGGTTTTTTTAAGAGGTGGAACCTATAATTATACATCCACAATTAAACTTACAAATTCGGGTACAAGTGCTGAGCCTATTTGTATTTTTAATTATCCGGGGGAGAATCCTGTTCTTGATTTTTATGATATATTTTCGTCATATACCAATCTGAACTCAACTGAAAGAGGCAATGCAAGAGGTTTTCTAATGACAGGTAATTACTATTATATTAAGGGTCTTGAAATATGTCAGGCACCTGACAATGGCATTAAAGTGGAAGGTAGTCACAATTTTTTTGAAAGGCTTGTGCTTCATCATAACGGAGACTCGGGTATTCAGATCGGACTTGCAAAAGATAGCCCTGATGCTCCTGATAAGGTGTGTTGGAACCTCGTGAAAAACTGTGATTCATACAGAAATCTTGATTGGGGCACAAGTTATGAAAATGCTGACGGTTTCTCTTGTAAGCTTTCTCCTGGTGCAAATAACAAGTTTGTAGGATGCCGTGCATGGGAAAATTCTGATGACGGATGGGATTTTTACATGACTCATTATACCATTTATATTGATTCCTGCTGGACAATGGGTAATGGTAATCCTGAATTGGCTTCTAAAGATGATGCAGACTGGAAATATGGACAACGAAATGCCTTAAGTTCTTCATGGAGTGGTGATGGAAACGGTTTCAAACTTGGCGGAGATGACTGGGCGGCCAAACATCAGGTTAATAATTGCATAGCTTTTGATGGCTATTCAACAGGCGCCGGTTTCAGCGAGAATAATAATGCTGATAGTCTTTATTTGTATAATTGTGTATCGTGGCAAAATATCAAGAATTTCAGGTTGAGTGCATATCCCTGTGATATAAGAAACTGCATAAGTTTTGATGCTAAAAAGACAGGAAGTTCTGCGATGTTTGATCTTCAGGAAGGTACAATTGAAAAGAATAATTCATGGAACACGATTAATGGTTCGTCAGCATTGGTGCCTGTATCATCCGGTTTTGATCAGAAGTCAGTCTATAAACAGTTTGTAAGTACTTCCAAGGCTGATTTCCTTGCTCCCAGAAAGGCTGATGGAAGTTTGCCCGAAAATGGTTTCGGTAAACTTGTTGCTGGAAGCTATTTCATTGATAAGGGCACAAATACTGTAAAGGGGGTCAATCAAGCAACATTGAAGCCTTATGAAATAATGCTTAATGAATTCAGCGGAAAATCTGTTGATCTTGGAGCTTATGAATACAATGGATTGTCAGAAAATTTAAAAATCATAAATCCCTCCGAAAGTTATGTGGGTATCTATCCGAACCCTGTGGCTTCAAATACCTGTATTGTCTTGAACGCTGCTAAAACAGCACCTTCAAGACTTATTATTAATGACATCTCTGGAAAAATCATTTATGACTCCGGGCTATTTTTAATGTCAGTGGGGGAAAGAAAGTATATTTATCCGGATTGCGGATTGTTTGAAAGGGGAGTATATCTTGTGGTCTTCAGCAATGGTGAAACCGGATTTAATTGTAAGTTGGTAAAGCTTTAAGTCCGGGGCAGAAACCAACCAATAAAAAATCAAATTTGTTACCTAAAAGCTTTTAAGGCATTAATCAAATACAAAAATCCCGGCAATCGTTGACTACCGGGATTAAAGGAAAAAGTATTCTATCACAAATTCAAATGTAAAACAGCACTACAAAGTGAAATCAAAAATTTATTGACTTCGATTATTTCTTGACTGTTTTTGCTTCTTTGCTTTTTACGACTTTCTTTTCGCCTGCTTTTTTATCAGTACTTTTTACAGGAGCAGCTTCTTTAGTTTTGCTGCATTCTTCTTTAGCTTTGCAACATTCTGTTTTTTCTTTACAGCATCCGGCCTTTTCGGTCTTTTCCTGAGCAAAAGCTGCTGATGAAAGTACAACGAATGCCAAAGCGGCAATCATAAGTTTTGCTTTCATATCTATCAATTTTGTTTTATACTTAAAAACATTTTAAGTACTGCAAATATTATAATTTCCGAGTTATCTAACAACATAAAAAAGGTTAATGATTATAAGATTTTTTAATAATTTCAGCTATTAATAAGATTTCTTACCAATTAAGTTGCTAAACAATCATTTAGCCCTTTACTATCGTTATGTTACAAGTCATTTTTTCTATTTAAAATCTCATTCAATAAGTAATCAAAATTGTGCATAGCAAAGTCGTCATTGATTACTTTACCATCTGCATCTATTGCTACATAGTGCGGAATACCATTAAAATTGAATAATTGTCTAAGATAGTTATGGTCATTTTCTGATATTCTGAATGTGTTTTTCAGCTCCTGTTCTTTGACAAAATTATCATAAGCAGCTTGAGGAGAGCCTCCATCACTGGTGATAAATATAAACTCAAAGTCCTTATTATCTTTATATTTTTCCCTGGTGGATTTCATATTTCTGATACCGGAAACACATGGACCACAAGTTGTTGCCCAAAAATCGATAAATAATAATTTTCCTTTGAACGGGTCGATGATTTTTCTGAAAATATCGGTGGCCTTACCGGCCGGGAGAGAATAAGATACTTTGTTAACGGACGGGAAAGTTTTATTAAAAATCCTTTCGTTTTCCTGTAACAGAAAGGGATTGGTTATGCCATTATCAAGAGTAGTAACAAAACTTCTGGCTTCATCTTTTGTCATGGTTTTTAAAGCAAAAGCCAAGGAGCGTGTTTTGCAAATTTCGTAAACGAGATTTGGTTTCAGACCAAATTCATTTACAAGTATCGAGTCACAAAGCCGCCATTTTTTTAAATGGTAATTTTCCTTTACGTTGCCTCTGGCTTTGTTCAGATATTTTTTTTCATAGCCTGGAATGTGATTACTGTATTTTTGACTTAAATCACTTATCTTCTTTATCATTAACTTAGAGTTTTCACTTTGGACATCAATAGCTTTACCAGTATTTAAAGACTCCCACCATGCAATTATTTTCTTATCATCTTCGGTAAACTTAACACCTGCTTCAGTAAGGTATTCAAAAAAGCTTTTTGATGGTTTTGCTACTGTAGTGATCGTTTTTTCAGACCGGGTGAATGGCTCACAATATTCGAATCGATTAATGAATGTACCGAAGTTTGATGCAGCCAAAAGACTGTTATCACTCAGAGGCATGTACTTAAGGAAATCATAGAAATTTGCCGGTACGGGGGCTTTCAATATTTTATTAGTAGTATCATTTTTTAATAAATACTTTCTTCTGTCAAGATAGTCAAAATGGAAAGCAGCGTTATTCGTTAATGCTTCTGATTTTAAAATTGCCAGGGCTTCAGGAGACAATTGATTTGTTTGTTGAGCCTTTTTAATTATTTCCAGATTTTCTTTCAATACCACTGCCTGCCCGACTGAAAATGATTTTGGATCCTGTGTTTTTACTAAACTTTCAAAATTTTGGTAATCGGGTTCATTTAGTTTGACACTCATTATTTGCGTATTGATCTCAGCCAAAGGCCCCAAAAAGGATATTTTCTGAAATGAGTATCTTATATTTCTTTGTCTGTCAGCCTGTAAGAAATCATTCCAGTCGAGAATAATCCCCAGCGTATGTCCGGGCTCAATGTAAAATGGTATGATGTTATGTGATTGGGATTTAAAATATATATAGGTTTGTCTTGGATAGTTTACAGGAAGTTTTGCTTCAAATCGACCATCCTGATAAATCTGCGCAACAACAGGACTATCTTCTCTGGTAAGCTCATTTGAAATATAGATAATACCTGTGCTGAAACCTGATCGGATATCATAGCCTTTGATGTATCCGACTATTCTGGCAGTATCGTTACAAAAAAAGTCTTCCTGATTTAATAAAACAGAGGCCTTTCTTTTAGATGATGAAACCTCACTTTTCAGCCAGGATTCCACATCAGAAGGAAGATTATTGCTTAAACTTTTCCCGGCATCAGCCTTATTTAACGAGACTCCATAAAGAAAAGGTGTTGGTTTCTCCTCGTTATCTCCGATATCAATTTTCTTAATTGATTTGTCAAGTGCGGGGAATAAAACAACAAAAGTAGAGTCTCCATCTTCTGGCATAAAAACCTTTTCGCCAAAATTGCATCCTTTGATACCGGTTGTAAATATCTTTTCTCCCTTTTCTGAGTCCTGAATATATGTTGCTTTGCTGAATGATACCCACCAGTTTGGTATGAAATTCGTGCGTACAGTTACTCTTGTTTCATTCTTGCCAAGCTCAATTTTTGTTATTTCATAAATACCTGTGGCCTTGAAATCACAGGAAGGATTACTGATAATCAAATTTTTTGCAGAAATCGTAAAAACGGATAAAACTAAAAACAGAGTTAGCTTTGCACTTTTCATGGTTTGTTTTTTTTTAATGTGGCGATGTTTAAATACACATTATATAATTTAATCATTTGCTAAATAACGATATTTAAATTAAATAATGTGTATTAAATTTAATAATTAACAATTATTAAATCCATTGTTCGCTTTTTACTTCTCCCTGTACAGAAACAACGATTACCTTAATTGGAATATTCCTGGATGCGATTTCCCTGGCTTTTTTGGCCAGACCAACCAGTCCGCTGCAGCAAGGCACTTCCATGATCAAAACAGTTAATGTATCAATCCTGGTTTCATCAATCATTATCTGCAATTTTTCAATATAATGGTCTGTATTACTATCAAGTTTAGGGCATGCAATTGCCAGTTTCCGGCCTTTCAGAAACTTGCTGTGGAAATTTCCAAGTGAATATGCTGTACAGTCGGCTGCAAGTAAAATATTAGCATTTTCAAAATGCGGAGCTTGCGGATTAATCAGATGTAATTGTACAGGAAATTGCCTCAATTCAGAAGGTTGATCAGAATCATTGTTTGACATATCGACTCCAAATGCCGGTTTTATTACATTGAAACCTGTATTTCCCGGCGTTTGGCAAGCCTCAAAGGAAGGTTTTTTTGGTAATCCTGCACCAATTTTTACTATAGGTTCACCCCGGGATTTATCATGAGAACCCGAACATCCGCAAGCCGGTTTTTCCTGTCTGTTAAAATCAGATAAATCAATTTCATTTTTATGCTCCTTTAGCCAGGAAAGCCCTTCATTTAAAAGTTTTTTTTCACCATGGTCTTTTAAATGCTTCAAATGTGCAATAATAACTTTATCTCCTTTTTGTGAAATTCTTTCCATTACTGCAACTTCATTGTATGCTTCTGCCTCTCTTTCTTCAAGTGTAATAGCATTTACAGGGCAATCACCTATGCATGCACCCAGACCGTCACAATATAGCTCGCTTACCATTACCGCTTTCCCGTTTATAAGTTGAAGAGCACCTTCATGACAACCCTTAACACAGTTTCCACAACCGTTACACAGGTATTCATCTATTTTTATAATTGTACGTTTCATATTCTATTTTCTAAAACCAGTTTGTACAAATGTATTATTATACCCGGCAGACTGCAAAAAATTAATCGTACATCTTGCATAATAATTCTTAAATGACTTGATTTACAATAAAATTGCAATTATGGAAAACAGGAAGCTGAATGTCCTGATAACAGGATCAACCGGAATGGTAGGTGAGGGGGTTTTGTTGACTTGTCTTAATCATTCATCAATAGATAAGATTACTCTGCTCAATAGACGCAGCATAGGTTTCACCCATCCTAAAGTTACTGAGATAATTCATGACAATTTCTATGATCTGTCATCGGTTGAAGATAAACTGACCGGATTTGATGCCTGTTTCTTCTGTCTCGGGATTTCATCAATAGGTGTCAGCGAATCTGACTATTATAAAATAACATATGTTTTAACAATGCATTTCGGTGAAACCCTGAGCCGTTTAAATAAGGATCTGGTTTTTTGCTATGTAACCGGAGCTGGTACGGATGAAACCGAAAGCAGTAAGCTAAGCTGGGCAAGAGTTAAAGGCAGGACTGAAAACGATCTTGAAAAAATTCAGCTTAAAGCTCTTTACAGGTACAGATTTGGTTTCGTCAAACCTGTCAGAGGTCAGGTTCGAACGAAAGGTTTCTATAAATATATAAACTGGATTATGCCTATAGGCAAGAACTTTTATCCTGATGGTTTCAATACACTTGAAGAAGTGGCGCTATCTATGATTTACGTTACGTTGTATGGTAGTCAGGAGAAAAAACTGGCAGGTAAAGCCATTTCATTGCATGCCGAAATAATGAGAGGATTGAATAAGTAGCATTCAGATTTTCATTCTTTCCAGATGGCAAAACAATAAGTCTCCGGAATTTTCATCCCTTAGATGAAGACCATTGCCTTCACAATATTTCCATGATTTGCAAGTGGCACATTTACCCGTCCTTGCCCAGGATCTATCACGCATATTCTGAAATCTTTCGTTCCAGACTGTCATGAAATCATCTTTGTAAATATTCCCCTGAATGAAATCCGCTCTGAGGCTGGGACATGCACTGATTGAACCATCAGCAAGTATTGAACCGACCTGAATTCCGGCACGGCAGAAAAAAGGACTATCCCTTACATCCAGCTCATAATCACCCAGATAACCTTCACAGCCGTATGAAGCTTTTATTTTACCTTCGTATCTGGTTGATTTAATAAAATTCATCAGCCAGATAAACTCATTGTTGTCCAGTTGAAGTTCAGGATTTTCAGCAGCCCTTCCTTTAGGAAATACGGTGAAAAGTCTCCAGTTTTTTAATCCGATTTCAGAAAGAAATTTTTTCATTTCTTCCAGCTCCCCTATATTTCTTTTATTTACACAAGTCACGACATCGTTTACGAGATCGGGTACTGAAACTACGTTGGCGATAGCATTTACAGCTTTTTCCCAGCTTCCATTCTTGTTTCTGAACCAATCGTGAGTAATAGGAGTTAATCCGTCAAGACTTATAGTAATTGATCTCAATCCGGCTTTAAGCAAAGAGTCAAGTTTTACAGGACTTAGCAAATATCCATTAGTTACAATACCCCATGGATAGCCTCTGTCATATATTTCTTTACCACAATCAGCCAGATCTTTTCTGACGAGCGGCTCGCCTCCGGTTATGACTATCATGGTTTTGTTGGGATTGACATAAGGAGTTATAGTGTCCAGAACTTTCAGAAAATCTTCCAATGGCATATCGGGTGTCTGAGCGTCAGTCTTGCAATCGCTACCGCAGTGTATGCAGTTAAAGTTGCATCTTAAAGTACATTCCCAAAACAGGTATGAAAGTTCGTGAATTTTTCGAAGGTTTTTTTTGTGTTGGCTGTACAGATCCAGCGCAATTCGTTTTTTGAGATTCACCTTTATTTATCCTTTTTTTTAGCAGACATGACTCCGTACATTAAAGCAATATCAGAACTGACTAAAGTGAAATTTTTATTTACGGTTGCTTTACCATTATACCATCCATCAGCTTTGCTTCCATCCCAATATGATTTATCCAAAACGAGAGAATCTTCTTTTGTATAAAATGCACCATTTGCGCTGCCGTCAATATCTTCAAGTTTGTATCTGACCTTAAGATCTGAAAATGTAAAGTCATTGTATTCCAATGTATAGTTACCCCTGGAGTCTGTATATAGTGTGTCCGTTAAAACGCCGTACATATTTTTATTTGAACGTTCTAATGAAATCTGAATATGTTTGACCGGCTGTCCGGTTAACTCATTAACCACTTTTCCTTTAAAGATATAATCTGCATTGGGCGTTCCGTACTCACATCTTATTGAGTTGTCACAACCCGAAAAAATCGGGAACATGCCAATCAGAATCAATATGATCCTGTCGTAAAACTTAATAATCTTGTGTTTCATATGATTTAATTTAAGGGAATTATAAACTTTTCCCGGTTTTATGTTTATTGTATTTTTTATACAAGATGCAAAAACACTACGAAACACTGCAAAAATATGTAATAATTAACAGATATTAACTATATAACATTAAAACCTCATAGGTAACAATGAAAAATGTATGGGATATTTTTGCGTGTTTTTTGGTTAATTGGAAAAATCGCCGTACTTTTGCAGGCCGATTATTATCAAGATTTAGTATAATAGATTAATTCATAGCAGATTAACGTTCTATGTGTCCTGAACGGGCTTCTGTGAAGGGTTAAATAGTTTTTTTAACAATTAAAAATTAAGCAGTGGATACTTTGAGTTACAAGACCATTTCTGCAAATGCGGCAACAGTACAAAAAGAATGGGTTGTAGTTGATGCAACCGATCAGGTACTGGGACGTTTGGGAGCCAAGGTGGCTAAATTGCTGAGAGGCAAATATAAACCAAGCTTTACCCCGCACGTTGACTGTGGTGACAATGTCATCATCATAAATGCAGATAAAGTAAAAATGACGGGCAACAAATGGAATGACCGTATTTATTTGAGCCATACAGGTTATCCTGGTGGACAACGTGAGATTACTCCTGCCAGACTTATGGCAAAGGACCCTCTCAAACTTTACAAGAAAGTTGTTTTAGGAATGCTTCCTAAAAACAAATTGAGTGATGCTATCATCGGCAATCTGTATGTTTATGCAGGAAGTGAACACCCCCATGCAGCACAGACACCGAAAGTCATTGATTTAAATTCTCTTAAATAAGCATTATGGAAGTAGTAAATGCAATAGGAAGAAGAAAGGCAGCGATTGCCCGCGTATTTGTAAAGGAAGGAACCGGAGTAATTACAATTAACAAGCGTGATTTGAATAACTATTTTCCTTCAAGCATACTTCAGTATGTTGTGAAGCAACCATTGAACAAACTTGGTACTGCTGAAAAGTACGATATCAATGTTAACTTATCTGGTGGTGGTTTCAAAGGACAATCTGAAGCTTTACGTCTTGCCATAGCCCGTGCTTTGGTTAAGATTAATCCTGAAGATAAATCAGCTTTACGCTCTGAAGGTTTCATGACTCGTGATGCACGTGTTGTTGAACGTAAGAAACCGGGACGTCCAAAAGCAAGGAAGAGATTCCAGTTCAGTAAACGTTAATATTTTGATACCACTGCTTTTTAATTATAAAAGAAGCGTTTAGTATCTAAATGGCCGGGACTTCAGTCCTTAAGATATGAGCTACCCGGCGATTGACTAAAAAAAAAGAATGTAAACGACAAAAAACAATTTAAAATGTCAAGAACAAATTTTGACCAGTTATTAGAAGCCGGAGTGCATTTCGGACACCTGAAAAGAAAATGGAATCCTGCAATGGCACCATATATCTTCATGGAACGCAACGGCATACATATCATCGACCTGCACAAAACTGTTGTGATGCTTGATGATGCATCTGAAGCTATGAGAAGTATAGCTAAAGCAGGAAAGAAAATTCTTTTTGTTGCAACAAAAAAGCAAGCTAAACAAGTAGTTGCTGATCTTGCAACTTCAGTAAATATGCCTTATGTCAGTGAACGCTGGCCGGGTGGTATGTTGACAAACTTCCCTACAATCAGGAAAGCTGTAAAGAAAATGTCAACCATCGATAAGATGATGACTGACGGCACTTTTGACAATCTTTCAAAACGTGAACGTCTGCAGGTTACCCGTCAACGTGCTAAACTTGAAAAGAACCTTGGTTCTATAGCTGACCTGAACCGTCTTCCATCAGCTCTAATGGTTGTTGACGTTATGAAGGAACAGATTGCAGTTATGGAAGCTCAGCGTCTTGGTATTCCGGTTTTTGCAATGGTTGATACTAACTCTAATCCGGATAATGTTGATTTTATCATCCCTGCAAATGACGATGCAACCAAGTCAGTTGAAATCGTGGTAGGAACTCTTTGCGCTGCTATTCAGGAAGGTCTTGAAGAACGTAAGATTGAAAAGGCTGATTCTGCTGCAGCATCTGAGAACGAAGAGAAGGGTGAAGCATCCGTAAGAAGAGAACGTAAGGGAAAAGCAAAAAAAGAGCTTATCCACAAAGATGATGCTGAAGCTTTAAAGGCTAAAGTAGCGTCCAAATACATTAAAGAAGACGAAGAATAAACTTCAGACAATATAATTAATGTGCTGATGTGCTTTTCGGTTTTTCGTTTGCATATTGGCACATTTTTATTTCAAATAAAATCTAACAATTAAAATATAAATACTATGGCAGTAACAATGGCAGAAATATCCAAACTACGTACCATGACCGGTGCTGGTATGATGGACTGCAAAAATGCTTTGACAGAAGCTGAAAACGATATGGAAAAAGCTATCGAAATAATCCGCAAGAAAGGACAGGCGGTAGCTGCAAAACGTAGTGACAGAGAAGCTTCGGAAGGTTGCGTATTGGCAGCTAATGAAGGTGGTTTCGGTGCTGTACTTGCTCTGAAATGTGAAACAGACTTCGTTGCAAAAAATGCTGATTTTGTTGCTTTGACAAAATCAATTCTTGATAAGGCTATGGCAAATAAACCTGCTGATCTTGATGAACTTAAAGATATCGCTATTGACAACAAAGCTATTAAAGATCTTGTTGTTGAGCGTAGCGGTATTACAGGTGAAAAAATGGAGCTTGATTATTTTGAATTCGTAAACGGCGCATTTGCGATATCATATATTCACCCCGGAAACAAACTTGCAACCCTGGTTGCATTCAACAAAGAAGTAGATTATCATGTTGCACGTGAAGTTGCGATGCAGGTTGCAGCAATGAATCCTGTGTCTTTGGATCGCGACTCAGTTCCTGCAAAAATAATTGATACAGAGCTCGAAATCGGACGTGAAAAAGCAAGAGAAGAAGGCAAACCTGAAAATATGCTCGATAAAATTGCTCAGGGACGTTTGAATAAGTTCTTCCAGGAATCAACTCTTCTTGAACAGGCTTTCATCAAAGATGGAAAAATATCTGTACAACAGTATCTTAATTCTGTTGATAAAGATTTGAAAGTAATTGAATTTAAGAGAGTTACCCTAAATCTTGAGTAATAATCAAAGTTTATAAAACTAAGCGATCCTGAAAGGTCGCTTTTTTTTTAATCATTTTACTGATTAATAATTAATATCTACAGAGTAAAACAGTAATTTTTTTAAATATTTTTATAAATTTGTAAAGGGATTTAAAGGTTGAGCATTTGCAGTAAATGCAAATACGAAGAGAAAATGTTTGTACAATTATGAAATAAATGTTTGTACAATAGCAATAGTTGAAAAAATGATTATTTAGATTTAATATTAATAACTAAAATTATTGATTATGAAAAAGAGTTTTATGGTACTTGCATTACTGGCAACTTTTTTAACAGTTGCTATGGCAGATACAAATGAGTCAAAGTCGACGAATGCAGCTGATTTGTCACATTGGTCCATTGGAGTTAAAGGAGGAACCAACTATTATGATATCTTTGACAATCCTATGATGAGGGATGACCAATGGCATCTTATAGCTGGAGCAGTACTTGAATATACCCTTACACCAAAATTTGGTATTGGTGCTGAATACGAGTACAATCCTTATTGCAGCGCAATCCTTCATAATGGAACTAACCTGATTACCCCGCATGCAGAAGCTGCAACTCATGATGCATCTTTGTTTGGATCTTTTAATCTTTCCAATATAATCAAACCTGTTCGTGAAGGCATTTGGAAAAATACAAATATTTATGCTAACCTCGGTGGTGGTGCCGGTTTTTATAATTTTGATACACAGGGCAAAACAAATTTGTTGGGTAGTGGTATTACTCCATTAGCTTATGCCGGACTAAATGCTGAGTACAATCTGAGTAAATCATTGGCTGTTGGGCTGGAAGGTCAGTATCGTTACTATTTCAGTGACGAAATGGGCGGTATTTACTCTAAAGCTGATCCAAATCAGGGAGGTACTTTAACTCTTGGTCTTCGTTACAAATTTGGTGCAAACAAAAAACAACATGTAAGAAACGCTGCTGAACCTGTTAAGATTTCTGTTGCTGATGTTAAGACTGAAGTTAAACCAGAACCGGTAGCTGTTACACCTAAAGTTGAACCTAAAGCTGAACCAGTAGCTGTGAAACCTGAGGTTAAACCAGAACCTAAGAAAGAAGAACCGGTAATCAATTTCTCGTTTGAAAATATTCAGTTCAAATTTGATTCTGATCAGTTGACAGACCCATCTGTCGTAATTGTTGATAATCTTGTTAATACTCTTACAAAATACAACGAATACTGGAAGAGCTTGAAAATCAATGGTCACACTGATAGTATGGGAGATGCTGCTTACAATAAAAATCTTTCACAGAGACGTGTTGATACTGTAAAGAAATACATTGTTGGTAAAGGCATTTCAGAGTCAAGAATTACGTCACAGGGTTATGGTGAAGAGCAACCAAAGGCTACAAATGACACTAAAGAAGGTCGTCAGATCAATCGTCGTGTAGAATTTGAAGTTTCAAAATAAAGACAGGGTATAAAACTCTGATTTAAATTATGGGGGTTTCCCTGAATATAAAAGTTCAGGAAACCCCCTATACTTTTATTTAAAATCTCCTTTCACCTTGTGGCCTGCATTTTTTAAATACTGAGCAATCTTCTTTCTGAAATCTCCCTGAATAAGTATTTCATCATCTTTTGCAGATCCTCCTGATCCACATAAAGTTTTAAGATTTCTGGCAAGATCTTTAAGATCCGGTTCCGGACCCTGAAAGTTGCTGATTATTGTCGCAGGTTTACCATTACGCCTTTCAAATCTAATTATAAGATCTTGTTTTTTATCTTTTTTCTCAGGTGCAGCATAATAATTATCTGTAACAATTTGTAGCTCATCAGAGTCTTCTGATTTTAGATTTCCAAGGACGTTTTTCCAGTCTGTATTTGCCATTATTGTAATAATTTGTGATTTCAACATCAAAAATATGGTAGTTTTACTATTAATGCAATATTGTATCATCCTGATTTTTT
>CAZCPI010000025.1:0-22406 GCA_964500535.1 uncultured Bacteroidales bacterium | reverse complement strand
GTACAGCATTGAATGCTTCAAGAGCTGCTGAGTTTGAAGTAGAAGCGCTGTTACCTAAAACAGCTTCTGCATAAATCAGATAAACATCAGCAAGTCTGAGAAGATGTGTAGCCAAAGATGTTTGCATACGTTGCATATCTAATCCACTGCCATCTTTATGATCCTGATTATCACCTACAATATGTTTAACGCAGTTTGCCCCTGTAGGTGCTCCATAAGTTAACTGGTAAGTATCACCATTAGGAGCTGTTTTCTTAGAACCATCCCAGTCAAAAGTGAAACCACCTCTGTCAGCCCAGAAATAATCATAGTGGTCAGTCATCATCATCATGGTAGCTTTACGACGATCATCAACATTAAATCTTGTAGTTTTGTTTTTTGCATCTTCTCCAAAGAGATTCTGTAAATCGACAGTAGGAGAAACCCATGAACCCCATGTATCACCAAATTCAGACCATCCTGCCATTGCAAGGTCAGACTGGAAAGTATTCTGGCATGTCCAGTGTGTACCAACAGTCCATCTCCATGCGATAAGGCTTTCTTCACAAGTGTTATTTTTAAGACGGAAAATATCCGAATAAACAGGCATCAGAGATCTTCCGCTCTGTTTGATAACCAATCTTGCATATTCAGCAGCTTTGGCAAGATCATCTGTGTTTCTGTCACCTGAAGAAGCGCGTCCATATCCTGATTTAGTCAGATATACCTTAGCTAAAAGACCATATGCACAATATTTATCTATTCTTCCTTCAGCATTTTGTTCAGGCAGAAGTTCAATGGCTTTTTCCAGTGTTTTCACAATATAAGTGTAAACATCTTCAATTTTGTTTCTGTACAAACTATTGGACTGATTGCTGGAAATAATTTCACTGTTATTGTGAATAATAGGTACAGCGCCAAAACAACGAACCAGATAAAAATAAGTCATTGCCTTCCATGTCAGAGCTTCACCTTTGACAGTTTTCTTAGTGGTTTCACTGACATTAGGGCCGGATTTTGCTTCGATATTTTCAATAATACCATTACAATAAGCATTGACAGACCATAAAGAAGCTGAAGCATTTTTCAGATCAGTATCGCTCGATTTGAGTACAAATGATTGATAAGCATTATCTGTTCCATAAAAAATATTCCCGGACAAAACATCACCTATCTTGACGAAACCACGCTGAAAATCATACCATGGAGAATTATACAAAGGATTTACAGACTGGAAACATTGCTCATCAGTCTGATAAAAACTATCAATGGTATAACTATCCTCTGTCGGGCGATTCAAAAAATCTTCGCATGAAGAGAAGCCGGTTATAAGGACGGCTGCAATCGCCAAATATTTTATATTAAGTATTTTCATATGTTATTTTTGATTTTTTACATTAAGGCCATATGGAATGCCGCATACCAAAACTATCATTGACTTGGACGTTTAGTATAAGCATGCTCGTTTCATATTATTTACTTTCAAAAATTAGAATGATAGATTTAAACCAAATGTATATACCTGAGGTGAAGGATAACGTCCGTTATCCAAACCATAAACATTTGCACTCGTAGTACTTGCCCCAACTTCAGGATCAAATCCGGTATATTTGGTCAAAGTATAAAGATTCTGTATGTTGGCATATACTCTCAAAGTTTTAAGATGAAGTTTAGCCAAAGCATTTGAATCAAAAGTATAACCCAGTGAGATGTTCTTAATGCGTAAATAAGAACCATCTTCAACGTATCTGTCTGAGATGCGGGTATTATCATTAGGGTCATTTTGAATAGCACGGGGAACTTTAGTACCTGTGTTGGAAACTCTTACATTGGTTGCATCATCCCACCAATTGTAAATTGTATTTGCTCCGACAACGGCCGGATATGTCTTATTCGCATCAATCGGCTCAAGTTTTGCCCGGTTTGCAACTACAGCTAACTGATTATCCCACAATGACTCCATGTTTGAAAGTTTGATAGCAGAATAATTTAACAGCTTGTTACCATAAGTACCATTCAGGAATATGTTCAAATCAAAGTTCTTGTATCTTAAAGTATTATTTAAACCAAAAGTAAATTTAGGCATTGGAGAACCAATATTTGTACGGTCCTTCTCATCAATTTTCCCATTTTTGTCTACATCTACATATTTGATATCACCCGGGAAAACAGAGTTTGTACGGCTGTATGAAACACCATCAGCAGGAGCGTAATCTGATTCAGGACTGTTTTTAATATCTTCAAGATCCTTGTAAATACCTGCGACCTTATATCCGTAAAAATTATATAAAGGCTGACCAATCTCAGATCTGGTAACAACATCAAACCACTGACCAACTCCCTCTATAGCAGACGAGCTTGTGCCGCTTAAAGCAACTAACTTATTCTTATTGAATGATATCTGAGCTTCTGTATCCCATCGGAATTTCCCCTTAAAGTTATGTGAAGTCAAAGATATTTCCAGACCTTTATTATCAATTGTACCATAGTTACCATAAGGAGCGGCCAAAGCACTGGAACCATTTCCATCAGTACCCATATACGATGGTAAATCCATTTGCATAAGCATATCCTTAGAGACTTTATCATAAGCATCAATCACAAGATCAATCCTGTCATCGAGTAAGCTCATATCCAAACCAAGGTTCACCTGTTGTTGGGTTTCCCATTTAATATATGGATTTGCTATACCACTTTGTCTGTAACCTACACCTAATCCTGTTTCCATTGTAGAGATTGCAGCACCCCACCTGTAACCGCCGATACTTTGGTTACCAGTCTGTCCCCAACCTAAACGAAGTTTCATATTGCTGATCGCAGGTTTAACAGAAGACATAAAGTCTTCACTGCTTATTCTCCAGGATATTGCAGCAGCATGGAATGGTGCCCAACGGTTTTTAGGACCGAAATTTGAGGAACCATCATAGCGGAATGTATAAGTGGCAAAATATTTATCATTATAATTATATGTACCACGCGCAAAAGCAGATGCTAATGCACCACTACCAAAACCTGACTGTATCGTCGGTGTACCACTTCCCAAACTTGGATTGTGTATTGAATTATCAGGTAAACCGGTATTTGAAATTCTCATATTCTTATAACTGTATTCAGACATTTCCTGACCTAACATTGCTGTAATTCTGTTAAGACCTATTGATTTTGAATAAGTAAGATAATTTTTCAACTGCCAGAAAAAGTTCTGATTATTCTGTTTTGCATTTAAATTAATGGTTCTTGACCAACTTCCATAAGTTGCAATAGGTAAAAATACTTCCGCATTTGAAGCTCCTTTTTCCATTGCAAAGTCAGAATGTAAAACCAAATCTTTTGTAAAAGATAAATCAAAGAAGATATTTCCGTTTAAAGAATAACGGTTCAGAAGATTATCTTCATCAAGCGCTTTTGCTATAGGATTGATTCTTGAAGCGACTCCCTCTCTGGTAATGCTGGTATAATTACCGTCAATATCATAAATTGGAACATCCGGAGTTGAAAGCAAGGCAATATTTATAATACCAGCTTCACTATCTGCCAGTCCCAATCGCTCATCAGTATTTGAAAAATTGAGATTTACGCCCATCTTCAACCATTTTTTTAGTTGCGCATCAACATTTGTTCTGAATGAATAACGTTTGAAATCAGAACCAATAATCGTTCCTTCCTGACCAAGATATGAGCCTGAAACAAAATATTTTGCAACATCAGTACCACCCTGAGCACTTACTGTGTGACTTTGCATTGGGGCAATCTGAAAAATTGCATCCTGCCAGTTTGTTCCGTTTCCCAGCAAAGAAGGATCGCGGAATTCATCCCTGACATCACGACCGGCTGTTTCTGAAGCCATTTGATTGCTGTACTCCGCAAAATCACGAAGGTTCATTACGTCAAGTCTCCTTGCCTGACGTTGCATTGCATATTGACCTTCATAAGAAAATACAGCTTCACCTGACTGACCACGTTTGGTTGTAATCAACACAACACCATTTGATGCCTGAGAACCATAAATTGCGGTTGCAGAAGCATCCTTTAAAATTTCCATTGAAACAATGTCAGAAGGATTTATTGTAGATAATGGAGAAATTGTTGAAACCGATCCATTACCTAACGCATCCCCCAAACCAAAATCAGCTCCTGAAGTACCTTTTATCTGAACAGGTACACCATCAATTACATACAAAGGTTCGGATCTCGCATTAATTGTGCTCTGTCCACGAACTCTGATAGAAACTGAAGAACCAGGTTGACCTGACGTATAAACAGCTGTTACACCGGCAGCTCTGCCCTGTAAAGCCTGGTCAAGGTTTGTAATTACAGAACCTTTAAGCTTCTCTGTTGTGATAGAAGTAGATGCACCGGAAAGATCACTCTTTCGCATTGTACCATAACCAACAGCAACAACTTCACCCAACATTTTGGCGTTTGGTTTCATTTTTACATTTAAAACATTGCCACGGACAACAATTTCCTGTTTATCCATTCCAATGTAAGAGAAAGAAAGAGTAGAACCTACAGCGGCAGAAATCGAGTATTTCCCGTTCACATCAGTGGCAGCGCCAACAGACGTTCCTTTTACCAGGATTGACACCCCAATCAGCGGACTTCCGTCACTTGCATCAGTTACAACTCCTGAAACAGAAAGATTCTGCTGTGCAGAAAGCAGACTTACTCCAAAAAGGAGCAAAGCCGAGAAAAAAAGGATTTTTCTTTTCATGGAATTAAATTTATTATTTAAGGTTTCGTAAGGTTACTTTGCAACAAGACAAAAATATATTCAAATAAAAAAATAATAATACATTTTTTTATCCATACATGATACTTTTTCTACACATTTTTAGTTAAATAAGGGTAAAATCTACGCTTATTGTCTTAAAATATATACAATCACTGCTAAAAAAATACATTGCCTGAATTATACATTTATATGCAAACAATAGCATATAAACCACCAATAATGTAAAAAAGGATATTTTTAACATGAAAATCAGAATAAGACTCATTCGATTTCTAAAAATTCTGCATTAATTTGCACTATTATATAATGAGTATATGAGGAAGAAGAGCGATTTATTTTTACAGGAAGATACTTTGCCCTGGGAAACCACCGGCGAAGGAGTAAAACGTCAGATACTTGGATATGACGAAAACCTAATGCTGGTAAAAGTTAGTTTTGAAAAAGATTCTTTCGGATCACCTCACTGTCATATTCATTCACAATCAACTTATGTTGCAACAGGTTCATTTGAATTTATTATTGGAGAAGAAAAACAAATTGTAAAACAGGGAGATGGATTATACATACCTCCCGAGATTATTCACAGTTGCAGATGCATTGAAAAAGGTATTCTGATCGATGCATTCAGCCCTTTCAGAGAAGATTTTATTTGTGATAATAATAAATGAATTATAAAATGAAGGAATTCTTTATTGACAGAGTACATGACATGCCATTTATTCAATTTGGTCAGGCACATATGGTTTGCATGCTTTCAACTTTTCTGGTTATTATTTTAATTTATGTCTTCAGAAACAACATAAGAAATCTAAAGAAAAAAACTAAAAATATTATTCTTTATACATGTGCATCTATCATGCTTGCCAATATGGCGGTATATTATTTCACACATTATTACTGGAATTTCTTTGACTTCAAGACTGATTTGCCGATACATCTTTGTTATATCTCAGGTATTTTATTCATGTTTGCTATCCTGAGTGGAAACAAAATACTTCTTAAATTCACTTATTTCCTTTCATTTATCGGTCCTTTACCTGCCATTATATGGCCGGGATTATACAGTACGGTAAACTCATTCAATTTCTATAACTACTTCATTTCACATCATTTTTTTATAGCCAGCAGTTTATTCAGTTTTTTTGCATATAAAATACGAATAGAAAAAAAGGACCCATTTATCCTTTTCTTTGTTACAAATCTGGTATTCATATCCATTATTTTTTTCAACAAGGTATTTTCAACAAACTATATGTTTTCAGATGAAATCCCGGACAGAGTGCAAAGAACTTTACCATTTCTGAAATATTTTCACCCTATACTGATTACTGAAGTTATGGGTACATGTATTATAATCGCTTTATATTTCCTTGCTCGAAAAACCAACAAGGAACTTAATAAAACTGAACAAATTGAAATCGCCTGATTATGGAAACAGATCAAAATTTGATAAAACTATCAACCGGAAGCTTTAAGATTGAAGAGCTTGAGGCTATATTCAATAATATGCCTTTTGAAGTAAGTTTCGTAGATAAAGATGATACAGTCAGATTTTTCAACAATAAGACTGACAGGTTCTTTTTAAGAGCCCAGGCCGCAATAGGAAAAGATATGCGTTTTTGTCATCCGAAAAAATATCTGCCAATGGTAGAACAAATACTGTCAGATTTCAAATCAGGTAAAGAGAACCACGCACTTTTCTGGAGATCAGACCACAAAGGCAAATTTATTTCTATAGAATATTTCGCGATGAGGGACGAAAATCAGGAATATATCGGCGTTCTGGAAATAGTACAGGATATCACCAACATAAAATTACTTGAAGGTGACAGAAATGAACTTGTATACGAATAGAGAGAAATAAAACGAATTTACGTTTTATTCTTCCATCGGTACAATTATCCACATCAGAATGTAAATCCAAAAGCCAATAGAACCAGCCAGAAATAAAGCAGCAAAAATTATCCTTGCTACACTCTTGTCTATATTCAGATAATCAGCTAAGCCACCACAGACTCCTCCAAGCATTTTATCTCTGCTTCTGTATAACTTCCTTGGTTCCATAACGTATAAATTTGTTTAAATATGAATGGTGCAAATATATAGTATTTTCCATTTATTATTATTCTTACCTTTCAATTTTGTACTTTTGCCACAGAAATAAATTCGAAATTATTGTAAAGTCAAAACATATGAAGTCATTAAAGAATTACTCTGCTCTGATCATTTTATCAGTGTTTGTGTTTTGTATGATACCTTTTAAATCTTCTGCAAAATATCTGGAAGGAATAGTACCCGGCGAAAAATCATTTTTCTCATTAATGACTGCTTCTCCCGGCGAAGAGATTTATTCTCAATACGGACACACCGGGATAAGATTTTGCGACCCGGAGAAAAGAATTGATGTTGTATTTAATTATGGCTTGTTTGACTTTTCCAGCCCTAACTTTGCATGGAGATTTGTAACAGGACAAACCGATTACGCAGTTGCTGCATATTCAACATTTGATTTCTTTCTGGAATATCAGATGGAAAACCGTGGCATAACTGAGCAGGTCTTAAATCTTGATCAGAATGAAAAGATTAAACTACTTGATTCTCTTACGATAAATATAAGACCTGAAAACCGCATTTACAGATATAATTTCATATACAAGAATTGCTCTACGATGCCCCGTGATATGATTTCCAAAGCGGTTAATGGTAAAATCAACTATGACTGGCTAGGCGAATACAAGTCTTTAAGGGATGTGATTCATCATTATACAAATGATTATCCATGGGTAAAGTTTGGCATAGATTTTGTGCTTGGAGCTAAAGCAGATGAAGTTGCCGACTTGAAATCACAGCAATTTGCTCCTGATATTTTATCGGAATCATTTTCTAAAGCCACTATTATTAATGAATCAGGGAAGAAACCTTTGGTTACTGAATACAGAATACCTGTACAGATTGACGAATCCAAAGTTAAAAAAGATAAGTTTATTCCCGGCCCATCACTTATTATGTGGTTAGTCTTTTTTGTAACGGGTTTATTAACATGGATAGAATACAGGAAAAAGAAATACTATATTGCTTTAGATGCAGTCTTATTTACGATTGCAGGATTAGCAGGCTTTGTTATAGCCTTTCTGGTATTTTTCTCACAACATCCGACTACTGAAATAAATTATAATTTATTATGGCTTCATCCGATTTATCTTTTATTTCTGCCGGGTTTGTTTTTTGCAAAATTCAGAAAATCAATATCTCATATTTTTCTAGCGATAAATATCCCTATTCAATTTTTTGCATTAATTGGATTTCTGGTATTTCTTCCACAATCACTGAATGCAGCAGCATACCCCTTTCTTCTGGCTTTATTATGCAGAAGTTTATCAAATTGGATAATATATAGAAACAGAGACTAATAGTGAACAAATTATTCAAATCCATATTAGGTCTTTTAACTGTAGCTGTACCGGGCATCACACTACAGGCATCGGGATCTGCTCCAAGACTGGTCGTTGGCATACATATAGATCAGCTGAATACAGATTATCTTGAGTGGTTTACAGGTGGTTTCAGCGAAGATGGTTTCAAAAAACTTATTAACGATGGCATTGTCTATAAAAAATTAGAATATGGCTTTGTTTGTCCGGATGCCGCATCTGCATCTGCAGGTATTTCAAGTGGCACCACTCCATTCGTAAATGGCATAATTGCAAAAGAATGGTTTGACAGAAAAACCGGGAAAAATGTATCCTGTGTGTCGGATGAAAACTTTCTTGGCAACTATACTAAATCAAGGTACTCACCTCTGAATCTTGCTTGTTCCACTATCGGCGATGAGCTTGAAAATGGGACAGGTGGTGAATCAAAAGTATATTCTGTAGGTATTTCTGCTGAAGAAACCATATTATCAACAGGTCACTTTGCAGATGGTGTTTTCTGGATTGATGATGAAACCGGCAACTGGTGCACAAGCACTTACTATAACTATATGCCATGGTGGCTTCAGCGCATCAATGACTCGAGAGATATTTCACAAATAATTGACAGGACTGCCTGGGAACCGTTATATCCCTTAAGTTCCTATCATTACATGCCATATCAAACAAGTCCTACATTGTTTAAATACCTGCTTGATAAATATGGGAAAAATAAATACAGGGCTTTCAAAGAAACACCTGTCGTAAACCATGAAGTATGTAATGTTGGTATAGAAACCATTGAAAAAGAAAAGCTTGGCACAGATGATATACCTGATTATCTGATTATAAATATGTCAGCTGCCGGTTTGCTCGACAATGAAAGACAAATGTCTTCTGTCGAAATTCAGGACATTTATTTCAGGCTTGATCAGGAAATCAGCAGATTGCTTGACGTTATTGAAAGACAGGCAGGACTGGAAAACTCTCTGATTTATCTTACCGGTACCGGCATGCCCCAGAATGCAGCTATTGAACCACCTGCTTCCCGTAAATTTGGTGGCAACTTCTATCCTGATCGTTGTGTTTCACTGCTCAATCTTTATCTTATGGCCATTTATGGCAACGAACAGTGGATTAGCGCATACAGCAACCAGCAAATATATCTCAACAGAGATTTGATTGAAAAAAAAGGCATAAAATATGATGAGATAAGCCTTAAAGCATCTGAATTTCTGGGAGAATTCAGCGGTATACAGAGAGTAGTTCGCAATCGTCAGTTATACACCGGAGAAGTCGATGTAACTCTGATTAAACACAGAAACGGCATTAACCCTGAACACTCGGGCGACTTCTATATTGAAATCAAACCGGGATGGAACATCAGAAATTCAGACAAAAAGAAAGACAGGCAAATAAGATATGAAGGACTCAATCCTGCTTTAATATTTTATGGAAAAGGATTGAAACCAAAAACAATATACGAGACGATTTCAAGCGATGATATTGCATCGACTTTATCTAAAGTCTTCAGAATCCGGCCTCCAAATGCAAACAGAGGCCTGGTATTAAAAGAAATCGTACATTAAAAAATAACAAAATAAAAAATACACAATATGGGATTCAATGATATTATAACAAAATTATTCGGCAACAAAGCTCAGAGAGATTTAAAAGAAATATCTCCTTACGTTGACCTGATCAGTAAAGCAAGTACAAATATTGTAAATCTTGACAACAACGGTTTGAGACAGAAAAGTGCTGAAATTAAAGAGAAGGTTCAAAACAGTGTAAGCGATGAAAGACTTAAGATTGAAGAGCTTAAGTTAAACATAGAAGATCTTGATCTTGATGAAAGAGAAAGAAAATATTCGGAAATAGACAAAATTGAAAAAAACATCCTTGAAAAGCTTGAAAAGGAGCTTGATGAAGTACTTCCTGAAGTTTTCTCAATTGTGAGGGAAACTGCAAAAAGATTTACCGAAAACGAAGAAATAGTAGTAACTGCCACACAATTTGACAGAGATCTGGCTGCAAGTCATGATTTTGTAAGAATTGAGGGGAACGACGCCATATACAGTAACCGCTGGATGGCAGGAGGAAACGAGGTCAAATGGGATATGGTGCATTACGATGTACAGTTGTTTGGTGGAGTCGTTTTACATAAAGGTAAAATCGCAGAAATGGCAACAGGTGAAGGAAAAACGCTCGTGGCTACTTTACCTGTTTTCCTGAATGCGCTTACAGGAAATGGCGTTCACGTTGTTACAGTTAATGATTACCTGTCCAAACGTGACTCTGAGTGGATGGGGCCTCTGTATATGTTTCACGGGTTATCGGTAGACTGTATAGACAAATATCGTCCGAATTCTGAAGAACGCCGTAAAGCTTATCTTGCAGATATCACATTCGGAACGAACAATGAATTCGGTTTCGACTACCTGAGAGACAATATGGCGACCAGTCCACTGGATCTGGTACAGAGAAAACACAACTATGCTATTGTCGATGAGGTTGACTCAGTTTTGATTGACGACGCAAGAACACCTTTAATTATATCAGGACCAGTACCCAAAGGTGAAGATCAGATGTTTGAAGAACTTCGCCCGAAAATTGAACGAGTAGTGACTGCTCAAAAGAATATGGCTACTAAACTTTTGGCTGATGCTAAAAGATTACTGGCTTCACAGGATAAAAAAGAGCAGGAAGAAGGAGCTCTTACTTTATTCAGATGCCATAAAGCTCACCCGAAAAACAAGCCTCTTATTAAATTCCTCAGTGAACAGGGTATTAAAGCAATTCTTCTGAAAACTGAAGAGTTTTATATGCAGGACAACAACAGGCAAATGCATATTGCCACTGATCCGCTTTTTTACGTTATTGATGAAAAACAAAATAGTATTGAGCTTACAGACAAGGGTATAGATTACATTACAGGCGACACTGAAGACCCTCAGTTTTTTGTACTTCCTGATATTGGTTCACAGTTGGCAGAATTGTCAAACAAAGGACTCTCATCAGATGAACTTGGATCTGAAAAGGATGAGATAATGCAGAATTATGCTATTAAATCTGAAAGAGTTCATACCGTAAACCAACTTTTAAAGGCATATTGTCTTTTTGACAGAGATGACGAATATGTTGTAATAGACAACAAGGTTAAAATAGTTGACGAGCAAACCGGCCGTATCATGGAAGGTCGTCGTTATTCTGATGGTTTACATCAGGCTATTGAAGCCAAGGAAAGAGTTACTGTTGAAGCCGCAACACAAACATTTGCAACCATAACGCTTCAGAACTATTTCCGTATGTATCATAAGCTTGCAGGTATGACCGGTACTGCTGAAACCGAAGCAGGTGAATTCTGGGACATCTATAAACTCGATGTAGTTGTGATACCTACCAACAAGCCAATTTCCAGAAAAGATATGGAGGACCGTATCTATAAGACTAAACGTGAAAAATACCAGGCAGTAATCGAGGAAATAGTAAGTCTGGTTGAAAAAGGAAGACCTGTGCTTGTAGGTACAACTTCAGTTGAAATCTCCGAATTGCTTAGCAAGATGCTGACAATGAGAAAAATAAAACACAACGTACTGAATGCAAAACTTCACCAGCGTGAAGCTGAGATTGTTGCACAAGCCGGACAATCATCATCAGTAACTATTGCTACCAATATGGCTGGTCGTGGTACCGATATAAAATTGAGTCCTGAAGTAAAAGCAGCCGGCGGTCTTGCAATCATTGGTACAGAAAGACATGAATCCAGACGTGTAGACAGGCAGTTAAGAGGTCGTGCAGGACGTCAGGGAGACCCGGGTTCATCAGTATTTTATGTATCCATCGAGGATAATCTTATGCGTTTGTTTGGTTCTGAAAGAATTACCGGACTAATGGATAAGATGGGTTTCAAAGAGGGCGAGATGATTGAACACAGCATGATGTCCAAATCCATCGAAAGAGCTCAGAAAAAAGTTGAAGAAAACAACTTTGGTATAAGAAAGAGACTTTTGGAATATGACGATGTGATGAACAATCAACGTGAAGTTATTTATACCAAGAGACGTCACGCACTCATGGGTGAACGAATATCGATTGATATAATGAATTCCATGTATGACCTTGCAACATTGATAGTTGAAAATGCAGAATCCGCAAAAGATTATGAAATGCTTGTAGAGGATGTAAGAAGCTACTTTGCAATGGACATACCATATGATGAAGAAACATTTACATCCAGCAAATCAGAAAAAAATATTGATACATTGTTTGATGCCGTTCTTCTCAACTTCAAACGCAGAACAGAGAAAATGGCCACTGTTGCCAATCCGGTTGTACAACAAGTTTATGAGAGACAAGGCGCTATGTATGAAAATATTCTGATACCTATTACAGATGGGAAAAGGACATACAATATCCCTGTAAATCTGAAACTTGCGGCTGAGACTCAATCAAAAGAGGTTGTAAGAAGTTTCGAGAAGGCAATAATGCTTCATACTATTGATGAAGCCTGGAAAGAAAACCTTCGTGAACTTGATGATTTAAGAACTTCAGTACAAAATGCAAGTTATGAACAAAAAGACCCTCTGTTGATTTACAAACTCGAGTCATATAATCTTTTCAGGACAATGGTTGAAAGTATCAACAAAAAAAGCTGTTCGATTTTTATGAGAGGACAAATTCCAATCAGGGAACCTGAAGCTGTAAAACAAGCTGCCCCTGAAAAACGTGAAGACTACAGTAAATACCGTGCAAGTAAAGACAGTTATACAAGTTCTTCAACAGGCGTTCCTCAAAAAGAAGAACAAAGAATTGAGCCAGTGCGTGTTGAGCAGAAAATAGGAAGAAATGATCTTTGTCCGTGCGGAAGCGGAAAGAAATATAAACACTGTCACGGACAGAATTTATAAATATTCGTATTTTTATGCAAAATCCCGGTAAAAACCGGGATTTTCTTTTTGTAAGTAAAAGTATATGCAAACTGCCCAAACTATATATAAAATAATCATATTGTAAGTAAATAACCATTGTTTTAAGCATTAATTGACATCTTCGCTTCTTTTATTGAATTTTTGAAACTTTTTTTTCAAAAACAATGTCATAAATTTGTTTTTTTTCGAAAAAGATTGCAATTTTGCATGCGTTTATATTATAGTCCAACGACGAATTTTTCTGACCTCAAAATATATTTTCAAATTATGAAGACAGCTGATGTTTTGGCGAATCTACAACGCCGTTTCCCAAATGAACCTGAATATCATCAGGCAGTAGAAGAAGTGTTGATGTCTATAGAGGATGTTTACAATCAACACCCTGAATTCGACAAAGTAAACCTTATTGAAAGACTTTGCATTCCTGACAGAATTTTTTCATTCCGTGTCACATGGATGGACGACAAGGGTAAATACCAGACAAATATGGGTTACCGTGTACAGCACAATATGGCTATCGGTCCATACAAAGGAGGTATTCGTTTCCACTCTTCAGTTTACCCCGGTATCCTGAAATTCCTTGCGTTCGAACAAACTTTCAAAAATGCTCTTACCACTCTTCCTATGGGTGGTGCCAAAGGTGGTTCAGACTTTAACCCAAAAGGCAAGTCAGATGCAGAAATCATGCGTTTTTGCCAGAACTTTATGCTTGAATTAAACAAACACATTGGTCCTGATACAGACGTGCCTGCAGGAGATATTGGTGTTGGTGGTCGTGAAGTTGCATATATGTTTGGTGCATACAAGAAATACCGCAACGAATTCACAGGTGTTTTAACAGGTAAAGGTTTGGAATTCGGAGGTTCACTTATTCGTCCTGAAGCTACTGGTTATGGTAACATTTACTTCCTGATGAACATGTTGAAACGCAAAGGCATCACAGATCTTAAAGGTCAGGTGGTAGCGATTTCAGGATCAGGTAATGTTGCAACTTATACAGCTGAAAAAGTTCTTGAACTTGGAGGTAAAGTAATCACAATGTCTGATTCTAATGGTTACATCTACGATCCTGAAGGAATTGATTCAGAAAAACTGGCGTATATTTTTGATCTCAAAAATATTCAGCGCGGACGTATCAAGGAATATGCTGATAAATACAACTGCAAATATGTTGAAGGAGCTCGCCCATGGGCTGAAAAATGCACAATTGCTCTTCCAAGTGCAACTCAGAACGAATTGAACGGTGATGATGCACGTACATTGCTTGCAAACGGATGTACCGCAGTATCAGAAGGAGCAAATATGCCTTCTACTCCTGAAGCTGTTGAAGAATTCATCAAAGCAAAGATCCTTTATGCTCCGGGTAAGGCTGCCAACGCCGGTGGTGTTGCTACTTCAGGTCTGGAAATGTCACAAAACTCAATTCGTCTTGCATGGACAAGAGAAGAAGTTGATGCACGTCTTCAGGGCATCATGGCTTCCATCCACGACGCGTGTGTAAAATATGGTGAAGAAGGTAACGGTTACGTGAACTATGTAAAAGGTGCTAATGTTGCCGGTTTCATGAAAGTTGCCAAAGCAATGATGGCTCAGGGGGTTATCTGATAGCAAATTAACTACAAAAAAACGAGGGTGCGTCAAATTATGAAACGCCCTCGTTTTTTTATCATCCTGCACAAGTATTACTTCTTCACAAATTTCTTTGTTATAGTCATGCCATTCAGGTTGACTTTTAAAAGATAAATACCACCGGTGAAACCGGACACATCAATACGTATATCATTAGTATCAGCATATCTGTCAACCAGCTTCACACCCTGTGATGAAAAGATTTCAATGTGACAATTTTCAGGTATATCTGAGGTATGCGATAAATAAAGTAAATCATTAACCGGATTTGGATAGATTACAAAATCATAATCTGCATTTTTAATCCTTTCAACGGAGGTTTCAACCATATCAACTTTTTGAAGGTACCAGTATTGGTTGTCTGATCCGCTGGATTTAATTTCATATTCAATAACAGCTGTACCATTTGCCGAGTTACCTCCGCTGCAATCAGCGGTCATTCCCGAGCCAACATTATCCAGCCTGTACGCTGTACCGCTTGATTCAGCTACGATATTCCATAACTGGGCATCTGAATTTTCATCAGCTTGAACCTGAATAAGATTTTTTGACCTCCCCGCTCCTTTCATGGCCAGACCGGAAAATCTGTTTACTATCTGAAATTTACCATCTGCAACTCTCTTAATTTTCCATTGTTGAGACAATTGGCCTTCAATCGGATCCCACAACATAAGTTTTGCATTAATGTCTTTAGATTGTCCGGTAATATCGATCACATTTCTTACTTGCTTGTTGGTAATCAGATAATAAAAATTCTCAGCCTCGAATGGTTTTCCGGGAACCACAGGTTCGTCCTGAATAAAACTCTTTGTAAGGAATGTCGCTCTGTCAGTTATGTATTTTTTTAAGAAATCAACACCCTCTGCATAAGTATTAAAAAGAAATTGCTCATTATATACACGTTTATTTATTACAGGCCATTTCTCAAAATTCAACTTTTGTGACTTATCAAGCAAATTCACAAGACTATCAGTATAACTTTGTAAATGAGCAATTATGCCGGATTTTATCAATTCAGCCCATCTTTGATTTACCTTATTTACAAACCATTTATCAGTCCACTGTCTCCTTATCCATGTTTTATTTTCAAAGGCATCTGTAATCATACGTTTATTTAAAGCATCTCCAAGTCTGTAGTCATTATTAAAAGCTATATCATAGTCCCACATCGGACCATAATAAAATTTAGGATCACTCCTCTTTTTATATAAATATGTACTCCAGAAGCAATCAGGATTTCCCGTCAGTTCACTCGCTATATATAAGTCAATAAATGATGTTGTATCCAGCATCGACTTGTATCCTTCATACATATCAGTGTACTTAGTGCTAAACAGTAAATTTTCAAAACTATTTGTAAAATTCACTATATAATCCTTTTGTTGTTTCACAATATCATCATCTCCGGGGTATTTAATTGTAATATCCACGCCTCTACCCGAGGTAAACCATGACGGCTCTCTGTTGGCAAAACCATCAATTTCAAGCAAGTACCCTCCTGAAACTTCAGGCTCATTAACACTGGTTGAATCCATTTTTTCAACCTCAACCCTGTCTCCGCCAACCTCGACCTGATCAGTAATCATATAGTTACCAATAAAACTACCATTAAGTACAACGTCGGCAAATCTGACAGAGGGAGTAAAAGACATTCCCAGATATTTCCCGATTTCAAAAGCAACGGCATTTCTTATCAAAGTCTTATCTGCATGATTTGCAAGCAAAACCCAATCTTTTGCTTTTGCATCCATATTCAGCAATTTCCTTTTTTTGGCAAACTTTATCCTGTATGGTTTTTTTGCAAAATTCCAGGTCGAGTTACCCCTTCCTCTTATTTGAATAGTATCATCCTTAAAAGACTCTGTTGTGTCAGTACTTACTACAGTCAGAAATCCTTGTACATATATTTCAGTGCTGTTGACCGGAGCATTATTTTTTGTTGTAATATAAAATGTCGGTATATTGCTCAACTGGTTTTGTGAAAACAATAATTGACTTGTCAGATAAAAAAGCAGAAACAAAGATTTAAAATTTCTCATCGTATTTATTAAGGTTGCAGGCCTGAAAAATAATAAGGTCGATATTAAATAAAACTAATACTTAGGAGTATTAATCATAAGCTCACAAATATATCAATGAATTTCTCCTTAGAGGATTAATTATAGCTCAAAATTGTTTATAATTGTCGCTTTAAAACTACAAATCGCCTGTTATCGACGCAAAATTCAAAATCTTTTCTTCTATCATGAAAAAAAGCGCTATCTCATATTTAAAAATAATGGCATTAAGCATGCTGTCACTTACCGTGTTTGCCGGAGAAAATAATCAAGCCGCAAATAATAATAGTGAAACCGTGAATTACAAACTTATCTGGTCTGACGAATTTGATACAGACGGCAAGCCCGGATCTCAATGGGATTACGAAAATGGCTTCGTAAGAAACCGGGAGCTGCAATGGTATCAATCTCAAGATGCTGCTGTTTCAGACGGATGTCTTATAATTACAGGTAGAAAAGAAGCGGTCAAGAATCCGGATTATCTCTCCAACAGCAATGACTGGCGTAAAAAAAGAGAATACTCGGAGTATACTTCTGCCTGCCTGACCACGAGAAAAAGTTTTACATTTAAATACGGGCGGGTTGAAGTCAGAGCAAGGATCCCTGTTGCAAGCGGTTCATGGCCTGCAATCTGGCTTTTAGGTAATAAATGGGGATGGCCTGATTGCGGAGAAATAGACATGATGGAGTTTTACCGCAGAAGCGAGCCAATCATACTGGCCAATGCCTGCTGGGGAGGAAAAACCAATAATCCTTCATGGGATGAATCCACTACACCATTAAATGAATTTACATCCGGTAATCCCGGCTGGTCATCATGTTTTCACTTATGGAGAATGGACTGGGATAAAGAATTCATCAGGTTATATCTTGATGACAGATTGCTAAACGAAATTGATCTTTCAAAAACCACAAACGGAGGATCAAGAGGCAATATCGAAAATCCTTTTAGTAACGATATAAAGGATTTTGGTTTCTACATCCTGCTGAATCTTGCAATAGGAAGCAATGGCGGAACACCTGACGAAAACGCATTCCCGATGAAGTATGAGATTGATTATGTGAGAGTTTATCAGAGTGGAGTATTGTAGCTAAAGCCCAAAGGCTTACTAAAAAAAGCTATTGCTGAAATATTTGGCTTAAAAGTACCAGCTATCAGCAAACACCTGAGAAAATATTTTCGAAACTGGCGAGTTAAACCGGGATTCAACTATTTCCATTTTGGAGACAATTCCGCTTTTAGGTCGGTTTGTCAAATTTATTCCTGCCCTATTTATAGGGAAGTTTACAGTTCCACTCAAAGTAGGTAAAAAATCACAACAGAAGATTCTGGATAAAAAATGGAAAATCATCGTTAATACAGAAATTGAAATTGATGAATAAAGCTTACAAAGAATAATTATATGATACCTCAATCAGCAATATAACAAAAGATATAAACAAGGAGATAGTGACTCTTAGCTATAATTCTTTAAATTTGCCGGATACTCTTCAACTAAAGGACGGTCATATGGTGTCTTATGTGTATGATGCTTCTGGCAGAAAAGAACAGGTGAATAGAGTGACAATGGTTACCTCAGGGATTACTGTTCCTATAGGCAGCTTACACTCGAATATTGCTGTTGAGGTTATTCTTTAATTCTGGATTTTAGATCCATTTGTTCATGGAGTATTCTAACGATCTCCACATCCTTAGTCCTAAGTCTGCGATAAAATATAATATGGTGTCCGGATGCAATGCCAAATAAATTCTTTACTATTGATGAATAGTCTTTACCCATATCAGGATTATCAGATATCTCCTTACATGTGTTTATTAACATCCGGTAATACTTTTCTGCTTGCGATTCAGACCATTCATTGAAAGTATAGTCCCAAATCGAAGAAAGGTCATCAACCGCTTTCCTTGAAAACTTAAATTTTCCCATTTGAAACTTTGGCTGATTTAAGCTTTGCTAAATGTTTTTCCGGATCAAAATCAGTAGCAATACCGCTATCAATCCCCTCTTGAATAGATTTCCTGAGCAATAATACCCGATTTTCCTCCTCTTCAAGAAGCCTTAATCCGGCACGCACAACTTCGCTTGCATTTTTATATCGGCCAGATGACAAATTGCTTTGAATGAAATCGTCAAAGTAGCGACCTAGTGATATGGATGTGTTCCGATTCATTTCTGTCTGTTTTTAAGCAAATATACCAAATATTGGTAATATTCAAAGGAAAAAATCTAATAATTTTGTTTCAATCAAAAGCAATTATATTTCAATTGAATTCCAGTGCGCGCATTATAAATGGCAACTTAACAAAATATATAAACAAGGAAATAGTGACCCTTAGCTATAATTCTTAAATTTACCGGATACTCTTCAACTAAAGGACGGTAATATGGTGTCTTATATGTATGATGCTTCTGGCAGAAAAGAAAGGGAGAATCGGGTGACTATGGTAACATCAGGAATATGTTCATAGTAATTTCTCTAATTGTGGAGTATAGCGGACTCGAACCGCTCACCTCGACACTGCCAGTGTCGCGCTCTAGCCAGATGAGCTAATACCCCAGATCTTTTTAGGCGGATGCAAATATAACTGAAGTTTTTTAATTTGACTATATTTGTAAAAGATAAAATCGTAATTAATAACTGTAAAGATGATAATCATCAACACTACTTATCACGTTTCCAGGATGGTTGAAAAAGAATGGCTTGAATGGGTAAATAATATATATATCCCAAAAGTCATATCTACCGGAATACTTCGAAACTCCAGATTATTGAGAGTTTTTGTGGAAAAAGAAGAGAATGCAGAAGTATATGCTTTACAGTTTGAAGTTGAAAATTTTGAAAGACTTGAATACTGGTCTGATCATTATAGCAGAGAGCTTAAAAATGAGATGAGCGATATTTTCGCTGAAAGAGTTCTCGGTTTCACAACTGTCATGGAGACCCTGTAAAATCATGGCAAAACAATCTGCAGATATTTCAGGGGAGATTATAAGGCACAAGCCTGTAATCAAGGAAAAGATTATCCTTGGGATTGACCCGGGGACAAACATTATGGGCTATGGCTTAATTAAAATCACACAAAACAAACCTGAGCTACTCGTAATGGGAATTCTTCGTCTGAATAAATATGAGGACCACTATGTACGTTTAAAGAAAATTTTTGACAGGACCCTGAGCTTAATCGAAGAGTTCCTGCCTGACGAACTTGCAATTGAAGCTCCTTTTTTTGGCAAAAATATTCAGTCAATGCTTAAACTTGGCAGGGCTCAGGGCACTGCTATTGCTGCAGCATTATCCAGAGACATACCTATTTTTGAATATGCACCATTGAAGATTAAAATGGCAATAACCGGTAACGGCAGGGCATCAAAAGAGCAGGTCGCATATATGCTTAAAAGCATGATGAAAATCCCTCAGGATAAGATGTTGCCGGAACTGGATGCAACTGATGCTCTGGCTGCGGCTATTTGCCACTACCTGCAGTCCAGCAGAATAACTCAGGAAAAAGCATACACAAGCTGGAAAGATTACATTGCAAAGAATCCTAAGAAAATAAAATAGATTAGAAATCCCCTTACCTGATAAATTATTCAGTCTGAATTTTACCGCCCGGTTAAAGAGATTAATCATTTACGGACAATTATTATAGTATAAGGAGGTCTTTATAAAAATCCGGGCCTTAGAGATTTTAATATTTGAATTTAATCGAAGATAGATTTAAAAAAAGTAAGAGGGTGCTCAGATATTTGGACACCCTCTTGATTTTATAAGCATAACATAATCAGAAGCCTATTCTATTGTAACAGTAATATTTTTTGCAATCCTCAGAGCTGTAGTCATTGTTTTAAGATCTCTGTTTAAGCTTCCATCCTTGCCTGAATAATGGCTGTGACCTAAAGGTTTCAGATCAAAAGTTTTATTACCTGATTTTGTATCAACAGTAGCAGAATAAACCAAAGCCGGCTGACTTGAAGTCTTGTACTCTTTATCATCCGGAAATTTATCATTAGTCCAGTATTCATTCCAGTCCCATGATTGATTCAGCTCGAGCATAATAGTGTATTTACCTTCAAGAATCCTGCTGGATTTCAGCTTCATAATAAATGATGTCTGAGGTGTGGCACCTGTCACTCCATCTACTTCTGGTTTCTTAGTTGTAGGGTTGTATGTACCAAGCTCGTTAATAATATTTCTTTGATGAGCCCAGAATGGTAAAGCAGCAGGCCTTTGAATTTCTCCGGCCATCCATGCCCCGGTCTTACGACTTGCTCTTGGGAATACCCCTTTTCCAATAGCTTGTGAAACGTATAAAGTTTCAATAAACTTACCATTCTCATCGGCAAGCCAGATGGCAAATAAGGGATGATTATGCTCCTTGCCTTTTTCAAATTTTACAGTTAATGTAGTGCCTGACCTGTCTGTGCCGTAGCTTTCATTACTGAAAACTTCCGGTTTCTTCTTTGCAGAGATTGTCAATGCAAAAGAAATAAATAATATAAAAAGTATTTTAGTTCTCATATATATGCATTTTTTAAATTACATTTTTACAATTATACCTATGGTTGGAAGTATGGTTCCACCAAAAGATTCAATTCTTCTTAAAACATATCTCGTATTATCAGTCGGAGAAGTAACAGGTAAACCGTCTTTATCAAGATTTGTAAAAATCGGTGCGCTTTCAGACTTGAAATTGTACACGTTTTGAACATCGGCATACAAATTAATCAGCCATTTTTTGAAATAAATCTCTTTATCCAGGCGCAAATCAAGTATATGAGAGTTCCTCAAACGCAAAGAATTATAATTTTCATAATCAAGATATGGTTGATTCTGAATATCCCAGGCAGACTTTAAAGTAGAAAGATTTTCATCAACCGGAGTATAAGGTGCTCCTCCCACGTATCTCCATCTCATAGCCACATCCCAGCTTTTCCCGAATTTATAACTGGAAATAAGGTTAAGCAGATGCTTGGTATCCCATGAAGACGGTCTGTAAACTCCTTTAGCATCAGTAAATTCACTTCTGAATAATGTATATGTAGTTGTGACATTCAGTTTTTCCATTTCCATAATTTTGAAAAGGAACTCTACTCCATATGCCTTACCCTTGCCTGAAGAAATAATCTCTTCATCTCCGATTACACCATAGTCAGCACCCTTGCTTGCAAGACTGACACCATCAGCGACCGATATTCCGTAATTATTATATTGCTTCCAGAAACCCTCGACTGAAAGTTTCATTTTTTCTTTTGGCCTGAATTCAAAACCCAAAATAAAATGATTAGAGCCTATGTACTTTACATTTTCATTCTGATTTACCAGGACTCCGGCTGTATTTCTGAAACCCAGACTAGTGTATGAAGGTTGCATAACGTAATGGCCAATATTTGCATTAACATCAAACTTTTCAGAAAGACTGTATGAAGCTGAAAATCTCGGTGAAACCTGATTAAGCGGATTCGACATGTTTTTATTGTAATTATTGCCACTCAAGGTTACGCCAATAGAAAGCCTCAGCATATCATCCAGGTATTCATCTGATGCCTGGAAAAAGGCATTATAACCTACAAGATTTAATACAGTACTGTAATTCAACTCGTTTACTGTATTATTAAAGAAAAACTTACGGTAAGTATCATTAGTATAATGTGAGTATTTGAGT
>CAZCPI010000024.1:0-22779 GCA_964500535.1 uncultured Bacteroidales bacterium | reverse complement strand
AAGAGCCACCTACGGGTGGCTTTTTTATTTATATTTGTAGGTGGAAAATAAAAAAATAACATATGAAACGAGTTTTAATGCTTATGGGAATGGCAGGTATAATGCTTTCTTGTGCTGAGAAAGGCAATGATAATGATGGTGCCATTATTGAAAAACAACCTGTAAAAGTTGAGAATGGCTTAATGACTGCCGAAGTGATGTGGAAGATGGGCAGGTTGAGCGGAATTCAGGTTTCGTCTGACGGGAAAAGTATTCTTTTCGGGGTGCAGTATTACGATATGGCTTTAAACAAGGGTAATCGTGACCTGTATAAAGTTGATGTACAGGGTGGTGAGCCAAAAAGACTTACGCGAACTCCAAAAAGTGAAAATGAAGAATCATGGTCTGCTGATGGTTCGCTGATTTATTTTCTTTCTTCTGAATCCGGCAGCAGTCAGCTCTGGAAGATGAACAAAAATGGTAAGAAAAGAAGCCGTATAACAGATTATGAAGGAGGTCTGGATGCTTTCGCGGTTTCACCCGATGGAAAGAAACTTTTATTTGTTTCGCAGGTGAAGTATGGTCAAAATGCTTCGGATATTTATCCTGACCTGCCATTAACATCAGGTAAGGTTATTGATGATCTGATGTATAAACACTGGGATGAATGGACAGAAACCATACCGCATCCTTTTATTGCTGATTTTGACGGTAAAAACATTTCAAATATTAAGGATATTCTGCAGGATGAGCCGTTTGAATCTCCGATGAAACCTTTCGGCGGGATTGAACAGCTTGCATGGTCTCCTGATAGTAAAACCGTAGCATATACATGCAGGAAAAAGAAAGGTGTTGAGTATTCAATATCAACAAACTCCGATATATACCTTTATAATACTGAAACCGGTAAGGTGAAAAACATTACAGAAGGTATGATGGGTTACGATCAGAATCCTGTTTTTTCGCCTGATGGCAGGTATATTGCTTTTGAGAGTATGGAAAGAAATGGTTACGAGTCTGATTTAAACCGTTTATTTATTCATGACGTAACTTCAGGTGTTAATACGTTTTTAAGTAAATCGCTTGACGGAGATGTAAGTGATTTGTGCTGGTCAGCTGATGGCGCTAAGATTTATTTCTTAAGCAGTCAGGAAGCAGTAATTCAGATTTATCAGGCTGTAACTGAAACTGGCGAAATTAAGCAAATATCTAATGGTCAGTTTGATATGGATAATCTTGCTGTAGCAGGTGATTACTTGATTAGCTACAGGCATTCAATGAACCGCCCTAATGAGATCTATAAAATTAATCCTGCAGATGGTACTATGGTTGCTTTGACTGACGAAAACAAGGAGATTTTTGATCAGATAAAACCTGCAAAAGTTGAAAAACGGATGATTGAAACTACCGATAAAAAGCAAATGCTGACATGGGTGGTTTATCCTCCCGATTTTGATTCTACAAAAGTATATCCGGCCATACTTTACTGCTCAGGCGGTCCGCAGGGTAATATCGGACAATTCTGGTCATATCGCTGGAATCTGCAACTTATGGCTTCACACGGATATATAATTGTGGCTCCTAACAGACGCGGTGCTTCAGGTCTGGGTCAGGAATGGAAAGAACAAATCAGTGGTGATCATGGCGGACAGAATATGAATGACTATTTATCTGCTATTGATGCTGTTTCAAAAGAGCCTTATGTGGATTCTAACAGACTCGGTTGTGTAGGTGCCTCTTATGGCGGTTTCTCCGTATACTGGCTGGCTGGTCATCATAATAAGAGGTTCAAGGCTTTCATTGCTCATAGCGGTATTTTTAATTTTGAAGCACAGTATCTTGAAACTGAAGAAATGTGGTTTGAAAATTTTGAAATGGGTGGTCCTTACTGGGATTTGTCAAATAAAAAGGCGCAAAAATCATTTGCCGAATCACCACACAAGTTTATAGACAAATGGGATACGCCAATCCTTTGCATTCATGGTGAAAAGGATTACAGGATTCTGGCTTCGCAGGGAATGCAGGCTTTTAATGCTGCAAAATTGCGGGGGATTCCTGCTGAACTTTTGGTTTTCCCTGATGAAAATCACTGGATTTTGAAACCGCAAAACAGTTTACTCTGGAACAGAAGATTCTTTAACTGGCTTGATAAATGGTTAAAATAAATAAAGGCTCCCTTAGGGGAGTTTTTGTTTTTTATAGCCTGTTGGTTTGAATAAAATGGGTTTTTATTCAAAAAATAAATTCATATTATTGATAATGTCAAAAAATTATCAAAATCCGAGTATAATTTGGCAATTTTTCTCCATCATAATAAACGTTAATAATTTATATTTGCATTAACAATATCTATTAAAATAACCTAACTAATCAAAAACACACTCTTATGAACATCAAAATTCCAGGCAAGAAATTGACCTTGTTTTTAGTTTTGAGCTTAAGCTGCATGATGGCTTTTGCACAAAAGACGATTACAGGAAGTATAGTGGATGAGAAGGGTGAAACTATGATTGGTGTCAGTGTTGCAGTCAAAGGTACTACCAATGGCACAATAACCGATATCAATGGAAAGTTCACTTTAAACAATGTCAGAGATGACGCTACTATTACAACTTCCTATGTTGGTTACCTGCCACAGGAAACAACTGTTGGCAACAGATCAGTTATCAATCTTATCATTAAGGAAGATACAAAAGCTTTGGAGGAAGTAGTCGTAATCGGTTACGGAACTCAAAGGAAACAGGATCTTACCGGTTCTATCGGATCAGTCAATCCAAAAGCTATAACTGCAAAAGGTTCAACAACAATGCTCGAATCATTGCAGGGACAGGTTCCGGGTGTTGCCATTACTCAGAACAGCAGCCGTGCAGGTGGTGGTTTTGATATACAAATCCGTGGTGTACAGTCTATCAGCAGAAGTAATAAAGGCCCTTTGTATGTAGTTGATGGTATTGTTGTAAGTGATATACAATTCCTGAATCCTGCGGATATTGAAAGAGTTGATATCTTAAAAGATGCTTCTTCAACAGCTATTTACGGTTCACGTGCATCTGAAGGTGTTGTAATGGTTACTACCAAGAGTGCAAAGACTCAGGGTGGAGCATTTTCCAAACCAACTATTTCATATGATGGTTATGTTGGATCACGCCAGATTGCCAGAAATCCTGATTTTATGGACGGTATGGATTTTATGAGATATCGTTTTGCCCGTTACACTCAGCTTAACGGACGTGCCAGTAAAGATGGTTCTGTTAAATATCAGATGACGCCTTCCAACCTGCAAATAACTTTGCTGACCAATTATATACCTGAGAAGGATGCAGATGGTAATTACAAGGTTGGTAAGGAATACTGGGATTATTACAAAGGATTAAATCCAAATTATACTCCATCAAAGATAGAAACATTAATGTCTAATAATGAATATTATGACTGGATGGATTTGGTAACTCAGGATGCAACGCAACAAAACCACTACTTAAGCGTGGGTGGTGCTGCCGGAGGTACTAACTATCATTTTGGCATGGGCTATCAACAGGATGAAGGCATTTATCTTAAGGATAATGAAACCAGATTTAATCTTAAAGCTGCCATCGATACAAAAATAAGTGAAAAATGGACTGCCGGAATATCATTGAATCTTGCCAGAACTCTTGACGAGTGGGGTAGTGATAATGCTGTTTCAAATGCATACTGGTCAAATCCGTATTTTATACCTTATGATGAAAATGGTAATCTCTATTTGCAATCTGGTATTGCCGCTTCTCTGGGTTCTTCCACAGGTGCTCAGTTCTCGTCCATGATTAACCCTCTTGTTGATATGGACAATACAGAAAAAGGCGCAAAGAAGCTTCACATCCTTGGAAATATATATTTACAGTTTACCCCGATCAAAAATTTGAGTTTCAAAACCACATTATCTCCTAATATTTATCAGGGACGTACTCACTATTATGCTACTGTAAAGACTCAGGATCGTCAGGGTAAGACTGACCGTGCTGAAGTTGTACAGACCAATATGTTTGATTATACGTGGGATAATCAGGTTAATTATAACCTTAACGTTGGTGACCATTCATTTGGAGTTATGGGATTGTTCAGTATGAATAAGTATACCAGTGAAAACTTCGGACTTTATGGTGAAAAATTCCCTTCAAATACTACATATTACAATATGGGTAATGCGGGAACATTAATAGCAAGTACCAGTGGTTACACTGAATATAGTTTGATTTCATATGCTGCCCGTATGAATTATTCATATAAGGGCAAATACATGTTTACCGGTACTTTGCGTGCTGATGGTTCTTCAAGATTTGCCAAAGATAATCGTTGGGGTACATTTCCTTCAGCTGCTGTTGCATGGCGTGCATCAGAAGAAGACTTTCTTAAAGCAGACTGGTTGAACAACCTGAAATTGCGTTTAAGCTATGGTGTTACAGGTAACAACAATGTTGGAAATTATGCAACTGCAACAATGCCAAGTTCAACAGCATATTATGCTTTTGGAAGTACTTTCGGATACGGATACGGTCCTAACGGAATAGTGAATGCAGCGATTCAATGGGAAAAGACATCTGAATTAGACTTTGGAGTTGATCTTTCAGTTCTTAATGACAGGATTAATCTTACAGCAGATGTTTACAGCAAGATTTCTGATGGTTTACTTATGCAAAGAAGTCTAGCTATTGAAGCAGGTGGTGGTGCTACTGTAAATGATAATATTGGTAAAGTAAGCAATAAAGGTTTCGAACTATCTTTGAATACAGTAAATGTTAAGACAAATGATTTGAGATGGGAAACCACATTTACTTTTGCTAAAAACACCAATAAGATTGAAGAACTCTATGGCGGTACTGTAACTCAGGATCTTGGTAACAACTGGTTCGTTGGTTCACCTGTAAGTGTCTTCTATAACTACGAGTTGGGTGGTATTGTGAACGATCTGCCAATGACAGTAACTTTACCTGAAGACATAAAAGGTTTTATGAGCGGTGGAGTTGCTACTGATGGAGTAAAGGGTCAGGAAGTTACATTTGATCATGCTTATGAATTTTACTATAAAGCATACGGATGGTATGAAGGTATGCCGATCGTAAAAGATCAAAACTGGGATGGTGTTATCGATGCAAATGATAAAAAGATCATAGGCAAGGCTTTGCCGGATTGGACAGGCAGTTTCTCTACGACACTGACTTACAAGAACTGGGATATTTCAGCATCAGCATATGCTAAACAGGGCTATATGGTGATGTCTCCGTTCCTGCGTCAGTTCCAGGGTTATAATGACCGCGGAAGAATGCATATAAATATGGATTATTATATTCCTGCAGGTACTCCGATACTTAATGAAGACGGATCAGTTGGTGTACAGGAAACCACATATTATGGTACATTCCCTTATCCTACTGATAACGCAAGTGCTAGTAACGGTGGTGTTGGTCAGTATTTCGGAACTACCGGTGATAATACAGGTCTTAATTATCATGTTGATGCATCATACATCAAGTTTAAAAATATTTCAATTGGTTACAGCCTTTCAAAGAAAGCACTTGATAAGATTGGTATGTCTCAGTTGAGAGTATATGCTAATGTTTTGAATCCATTTGTTATTACAAAGTACAAAGGTTTCGATCCTGAGTGGGCTGGTTCATCACTATCATCTGGTGGTCCCAGTACTGTAACTTATCAGATTGGAGTAAACATGAAATTCTAATTTAGTAATCGAATAAGAAAAAACATATGAAAAAGTTATTATTTATTCTGATGGCAGGCTTGCTCTCATTCACAAGTTGCAGTGATTTTCTGGATGCTGACAATAAGTCGAATGTGACTTCAGATAAGTATTTCAATACAAAAGATGGATTTGAAACACTTGTCAATTATGCCTATGCCCAAATGAAAACATTGTACAATGGTGCACCCACAATGTTTAGCTGTGGAACTGATTTATATATCCGTGGCAGAAGTGCAATGCCTGATCAGGGTTTGCATGCTTATGCTTTGCTTAATGCTGAAAATGCTACTGTTGCTTCTTTTTATACAAATTGTTATAAAGGTATTCAGGCAGCTAATTGTGTATTGTACTATGCAAAGACAGTTACAGCAGATGCATCTTTAATTAGTCTCAGATCTTCGGAAGCGAGCTTTATCAGAGCGTTGTATTATTTTGAACTGGTTCAACAGTTTGGTGGCGTATCTCTTGTAAAAGAATATGTCAATAAAATTGTAACTGAGGTTCCACGTGCAACTACAGAAGAAACTTTTCAGTTTATAATTGATGAGCTTGAGGCTCTTGCTGCAACTTCAAGTCCGCTACCGAATACTGACAAAACTGGTCGTGTTACCAAACAGGCTGTTTATCATTATTTATCGAAAGTTTATCTGACTGCAGGATGGGACTTGAATAAAAACGAATATTATGGTAAAGCTGCTGAATATGCTGAAAAAGCTATAGCACTTGGTTCAGGTCTTGATGAAACATTCCAGAGTTTGTGGTGGCCTGCAAATGATAATAAACATCAGGAAGTATTATTTGCTGTTCAGTACGATCGCGCATCTTCAGTAGCTGCGGGCATTGCTGAAACAGATAATGGAAACTCGATGCATCAGAATTATTCTCAGTATTTAGGAGGGGCTGATCAGGGTTTCAAACAGGGTTCTTCCTGCTTTATACCTTCTGAACGAATGATCTATCTTTTCCAGAAGGGAGATAGCCGTTATGAAGCAACATTTATGACAAAACTATATTGTAAAGATCAAACAAAGCCAAAAACAACCGGTGATTATTATGCTCCTTATAATGGAACAACTGCAAATGATTATATAGCATTTTATTATCCTCCTCATTATGCAGCATCTGCTGAAGATATTGCTGCTTGGAGAGCTGTTGATCCGACTCACAGATCAAAAACAGTCGTAATACCACAGACTTCAAATACAAATCACGCTGATTTGACTCCTTGTACATATTATCAGGCAGCAACAGAAGGTGACAATGTATTTGGTTCGCCGGCATGTTCAAAATATGACGACCCTTCTGCTACTTTCCTTGGAAGTACCGGTTATCGTGATATAGTTTTGGCACGTCTGGGTGAAACTTATCTGATTGCTGCTGAAGCATATCTTAAAGCCGGCAATCAGCCAAAAGCTGATGCAATGCTTAATGTTGTCAGAGAAAGAGCATTCCGTGGAAGTGGCATTGCTTATGCTAAGTCTAATGTAACAATTGATGATATTCTTACTGAAAGAGCATTGGAATTTGCTTGTGAAGGGTTCAGATGGAACGATTTAAGAAGAACAAAGAAACTTGTTGAATATAATGTTAATTACAACGTTGAACTACTTGATGCAAGTTCATTCGTGGGTGATGATGGAAACCAAAAGTTATATCGTCCTATACCTCAATCAGCTATAGATCTGAATAATGCTGAAATTACTCAGAATCCGGGCTATAGCCAGAACTAATAAAAATTCAGGAAAGGCGGTAGCATTTTGCCGCCGCCTTTCATCTATTTAATTAAAATGATGTTAAATTTTTTATGTAAAGCACATAAATCATTATTTTTGAAATTATCTTTTAATTCATTAACCCATAAACCAATAATTATGAAAAAAACTCTACTCTCATTAACATTTATCGCAATGGCTTTTGGTGCTATGTCACAGGGTACATGGACGCCATCAGGCACTGAAGCTTCAATCGCTGCTGCCACTTACATTGATCTTGGTATTTCTAATCTGAAATGCCAGCATTCTGATGCTGCTGGTGTCGTAGGTAAACCTGATGACGGCGCACCTAGTGTTACGTATAATGGTTATACTTTTGCCAACGGAACTATGATGCAGGGTTCTACAAACGGGATGTATTATGCTTTCTTACCTGCGAAGGATGGTAAACTTGACGTTGCTATCAAAATGGGTAGCAATAAAAAAACTTATGTTTACGAGTTGAAAGATGCAATTTATTTGACAACTGTAGGTAATCTGACTGAGCTTACAACTGATTTTGCGGGTATTGCTACTATTACTGCTGAGTTTTTTACGACTCCGAGAGTATATGATACATACACTCAAAAAGATAGCATTTGGGATGGAACTCAGCCATTTCAAACTACAGGTTCAAACGTATATATGATTATCTCAATTCCTGTAACAGCAAATAAGACTTATGTTGTTTCATGTGCAGGTTCAAAATTAATGCTTCGTGGTGTTAACTACATTGTAGGTAGTGCTGCTATTGATCAAAACAAGGCTTCTTCTTATGAAGTGTATGCTTCTGCAGGCAGGATCAGTATCAAAAATCTTAATAATGAAAAGGTTTCTGTATCTGATTTAATGGGACGCAGTATTCAGGTAAACAATCCATCTGAAATTGCCGTTAATCCGGGAATGTATTTTGTAAAAGTCAATAATGAAGTGACCAAAATAATGGTGAAATAAATTGCCAGCATATTATTAAAGACCGGACCAGATTGGCCCGGTTTTTTTATATCCGTATTTGTATTATCTTTGCGGCCGATTTCTCAGTTGAGGAACGTGTACTTGAACACCACGTAAAAAACAAGAATATGAAAAGACAAGTATCTGTGGCCTTTATGGTCTGCGGGCTGCTATTCACAGTATGCCTGATTGTAGCAAACATCGTTGAACAAAAACTAATCAGGATTGGTCCTATTGAAGCGACTGCCGGTTTGCTTATTTTCCCTGTATCTTACATTTTAAATGACATTATTGCTGAAGTATGGGGTTACAAAAAAGCCAGATTAATTATATGGTGCGGTTTCGCCATGAATTTTTTTGCTGTACTGATATTTCAACTGGCCATACTTGTGCCGGGCTCTGAAAATTTTACACATCAGGCAGAATTGAAGCTGGTTTTGGGTAATACACTGAGATTAGTTCTTTCCAGTTTTGTAGCGTTTCTTGTAGGTTCATTTATGAATGCTTTCGTAATGAGCCGTATGAAAATTTTACAAAAAGGAAGAAAATTTTCCATTAGAGCCGTGGTTTCAACACTTGCCGGAGAGGGTTGTGATTCCGTTGTATTTTTCACTTTGGCTTTTTATGGCATTATCCCAAATAATGATCTTATCATGCTTATACTTACTCAAGCCGGGATGAAAACGGCATACGAGATTATCATGTTGCCTTTTACAAATATTATTGTCAGAAAAGTAAAGAAGATTGAAGGTGTTGATGTATATGACGATTCTGTTTCTTATAATCCTTTTAAGCTGAAAGAAATCTGATGATTTTTCATTCGGATTACTTAAAATTGCAGTCTTTTTATTTTTAGTGTACAATATATTTTTACATTTGCACTCAGCAAATAAAAGTGTATTTGCTCTTGAATTTATTACCATGATTTTTTGCCGGCTTACTTTCTGGTAATTGCAGGATGAGGACCGGCATATAAAACACTAAATGACTGTATGATAAAGGAAAATCGTTTTAATTATTTCAAGTATGGTATTTTCGACCGTTATGACGGTTGGCGGGTAAGAAAAGTTGATGCTGTTTTTTCTGTAATTCCATATTTTCTGCGAACCAGAATTGATGCACAGAATTTCTTTGAAGAAACTCTTGAAGTTGACCATATTGAAGAGTTCATAAAAAAGCATAAAGAGGACATGCCGGGATTGTCATTGATGCATATTATCATGGCGGCAATGGTCCGGTTAATATCACAACGGCCACATCTTAACAGATTTGTAGTATGGAATAAAATTTATGCCCGTAACCATATCAATTTTTCAATTGCAGTGAAACGTACATTGAGTGATGACGGTGAAGAAACACTAATTAAACCTTATTTCCAGCCGGAAGATACACTTCAGGATGTAGTTAATAAAGTATTACAGCAACAAATAGATAACCAACAGGTTGGTCAGAAAAATAATTCTGATACAATATCCAAACTTCTTGGTTATCTCCCTGATTTTCTTATGAGAACCGTAGTACTGACACTATATTGGCTTGATAAGATCGGCTTTTTACCAAAAGTGATTAATCAAGCCAGTCCGTGGCATTGTAGCATGTTTCTTACAAATATCGGATCAATTGGAATAGAATCAATTTATCATCATCTTTATGAATTTGGTACCTGTAGTTTGTTTCTTGCTATGGGGAAAAAAACCAGAAAGCATCATTTTGATAAAGACAAAAGTATTATTGTTAAAAAAAGCATACATCTTAAATTTGTTCTTGATGAGCGCATTTGTGACGGTTACTATTATGCCTCGTCAATGAGACTTTTATATAAATACTTAATGGATCCTTCAGTTTTATTAACTCCACCCGAAAAAGTCATTATTGATGAGGGTGTCGGGAAAAAAAGAATTGATATCTGATAATCTGTGTGACAAAACAAGTATCTTTGCGATACAAAGAACTTTTTGTTGAATTCATTCGTTATAAAACCAGAAAAACACTAATTTGGTAACGGATGAATTCTTTTTTTTATGGAGACTACTGCATTTTAAATATGTAAAAATGAAACAACTCGACACTACGTTCATGCATCCGAGTGAACAAATCAACATTATTATCGGAAGGATTTACAGAAGCGGGATGACAACTACTTCAGGTGGCAATATCTCGATAAGAGATGAAAACGGGGATATATGGATAACGCCCTCAGCTATTGATAAAGGTTCCCTGACTCCAAAAGACATTGTCTGTGTAAAAAAAGACGGTACAATAAACGGACTTCACAAACCATCTTCTGAATATCCTTTTCATAAGGCAATATATGAGTCAAGACCGGAAATCACTGCTGTCATTCATGCGCATCCCCCCGGATTGGTCGCTTTTAGTATATCAAGACAAATTCCAAATACTAATATTGTTCCACAAGCACGCTATACATGTGGCGAAATTGGTTATGCACCTTATGGCTGTCCGGGTAGTGCAGATTTAGGATCTAAAATCGCAAAAGAGTTTCTGAATACAAAGTATAAGGCAGTTATTATGGAAAACCATGGTGTTGTCTTAGGAGGAACTGATATGATGGATGCATATCAGAGATTTGAAACTCTTGAGTTTTGTTGCAGAACTATTATTAATGCAGGTATAATCGGTAAAGTCAATAGTCTTACAGAAACTCAGATAGGAGATTATCATAATAGAATTCCTCATAATATTTCACATTTCATGGATGTAAGCTATCCTTCAGAAGAGAAAGCAATACGTTCAGAAATGGTAAGAATTATAAGAAGAGCATGTGATCAGGGACTTATGATATCTACCTATGGCACAGTTTCTGTCAGATGGAAAGAAAATGATTTTATAATCACTCCAAGAGATGTGGCAAGATGGGATATTACCAGCCAGGATCTTGTTCAGATTAAAAATGGACAGGCTGAAGCAGGCAAGACTCCAAGTCGTTCTGTAGCATTACATCATGAAATATATAAAAGAAATCCGCATATAAATTCAATTATAACCACACAACCTCCTAATCTTATGGCTCACGCGGTAAGTCATAAGAAGTTTGATGTAAGGACAATCCCTGAAAGCTGGATTTTCCTTAAGGATGTTCCTTCAATACCGTTTGGTTTGACAAACAGTGAAGTTGAAAAAGTAGCATCAATGTTTTCGGAAAACAGAGCAATCCTCGTAGAAAATGATTGTGTTTTTGTAACCGGTGATAAGCTCTTAAATACTTTTGACTATCTTGAAGTTGCTGAGTTCAGCGCTCAGTCTCTGGTAATGGCAGCTTCGGTAGGACCCCTTTGTCCGATTGGTGAAGATGAAATTGAAGAGTTACGCATAGCTTTTAATGTAAAATGATTCTTTATGGCGTATCTTGACTCATATATAAGAAGTGACCGTTTTGATCCGGGATTTAATCTTGCCGCTGAAGATTATTTATTTAATCAGCGGCAGGATAATATCCTGTTTACTTATACTAATGAGCCTTGTGTCGTTATTGGAAGCAACCAAGCCATTCATTTGGAAGTTGATTTGGATTATTGCCATAACAGAGGTATTAAACAGTACAGACGTATTTCTGGTGGTGGTGCTGTTTTTCAGGATTTTGGAAACAGAAATTTTTGTTTGATAAGAAACCGCGAAGAAGGACGATTTCCCTTAGGTTTAGAGTTCCTAAAACCTGTAGTTGCAACATTCAATAATATGGGGCTACCGGTTTATACAGGTAAACGCAAGGACTTGTGGCTTGATGGATGTAAATTTTCAGGGACTGCATCTCATATAGGGAATAAAAGGGCTTTACATCATGGTACTATGATGTATGATGTAAATATTGAAGATTTGAATCATTCTCTTAAAGCGGTTATTAATGATGACGATATCAATAACCTGAAAGAGTGTGACAATGATGTAAAAGCAATTCTTTCGGTTCCCAGTCCTGTCATAAATATAAAAGCATATCTCGAATCTAAAGGTTTGTATGTGTATAGCATAAATGAATTTTTTGATAAACTGGGAAATCAGTTTTTCAAAGATTTCAATGTTCCTGAGTCAAGAGGTTTTACAGAAGAAGAAATATGCAAAATAGAAATTATCAAAAAGGAGATATACGATAAAGTTTCCTGGATATACAAAAAATGATTTAATATATCATTGAAACTATAAGCAGTGTGATTTTACATAATAACAGACAATTTTGAGCTGTTATTTCACCTTTAGATCAGCCGATTTTTAGTTACTTTGCCTGAAGTCAAAATTTTTACAGGAAAATATACTGTGAAAGTTCAACCCGTATACTTTAGACAAAAAAATGAATTAATCTTAATATTTATCTACTAATGAAGTACAGACTATTATGCCTGTTTGCTCTGGCTACAGTAATGGCCCATGCGCAATCTCCTGATTGGGAAAATCCCAAAGTTTTTAGTGTAAACAAGGAATATACACGTTCCACATCTTTACCTTATAACACAGCTTCTGCTGCATTGCAGAATGATTACTCAAAATCTCCGTTTTACATGTCCCTGTCTGGAACATGGAAATTCAAATGGGTGCCAAAGCCTGCTGACAGACCCATGGATTTTTACAAAGAAAGCTATGATGTCAGCAAATGGGATGATTTTACAATTCCGGGTAACTGGGAGATGCATGGCTATGGGAAACCAATTTATACCAATGGAACATATCCTTTTCCTAAAAATCCTCCTTTTATCAATCACGAGGACAATCCTGTAGGGAGTTATAAAAAATCGTTTGATTTACCTTCTTCATGGGATGGGCGTAAGGTTTTCCTTCATTTTGAAGCCGCCGCTGCTGCAATGTATATTTGGGTGAACGGCGAAAAGGTTGGTTACAGCGAAGTAACAAAATGTCCTGCTGAATTTGACATAACCAAATATCTCCACAAAGGCAAAAATACTATTGCAATTGAAGCATATCGTTGGAGTGATGGCTCATATCTTGAAGACCAGGATTTCTGGCGTATCAGTGGTTTTGACCGTGGGGTGTATCTCTACAGTACTGCTGAAACACGTATTCTGGATTTCTTCGTACATCCTGACCTTGATAGTACATACAAAAATGGTCTTCTGAGTCTTGATATCAAAGTAAGAAATTACAGTAATTCAGAAAAAATAAATACAGTTGAAGCTGAAATCTTTGACAAGGCTGGCAAGTCTGTATTTAAATCTGTTATGCCTGCTAAAACTTCTGCAGATGCAACAAGCGAGATAAAGATTAGCCAAAAAACGATAAAGAATCCTTTGAAATGGACTGCCGAAACTCCAAATCTTTACAACATGCTCATCACACTTAAGGATGATAAAGGCAATATCGTTGAAACCACATCTCATAAGATAGGTTTCCGCAAGATTGAATTGAAGAATGGTCAGGTGCTTGTAAATGGCAAAGCTGTTTATTTCAAAGGGACCAACATCCACGAACACAATCCTTACAATGGTCATGTCATTGACAGAAGCTGGATTATGAAAGACCTGAGCGTAATGAAACAGCTGAATATCAATGCTATTCGTACCAGTCACTATCCTCAGCCGGCTTTGTTTTATCAGCTTTGTGATGAATATGGTTTCTATGTAGTGGATGAAGCAAATATTGAAGCTCATGATCTTGACGGCGGACCGATATTGGCGGCTAGTCATCCTGACTGGAAAGATTCACACCTTGATCGTATGTACAATTTAGTCGAAAGGGACAAGAATCATGCATGTGTTATTTTCTGGTCAATGGGTAATGAATATCGTTTTGGTGAAACAAATAAAGATATGTACGCCTGGACCAAAAAGTATGATCCAAGCCGTCCTGTTCAGTTTGAACGTGCAGGAGAAAATCAGTGGACAGATATTATTTGCCCGATGTATCCGGGAATGGACAGAATGAAGGAAAAAGCTTCTAAAGAACTTGGTCGTCCTTATATAATGTGTGAATATGCTCACATGATGGGCAACAGCGGTGGTAATTTCCAGCTTTACTGGGATGTTATCCGCAGCAGCCGCAACTTTCAGGGTGGTTTCATCTGGGACTGGGTTGACCAGGGTTTCGCCACTAAAACTGAAGGAGGCAAAGATTACTGGGCTTATGGTGGTGATTTCGGCATTGGTCGTGATCAATATCATCATGATGAAAACTTCTGCTGTAACGGAATCGTGGATCCGTTGAGAAACCCTCATCCTCATGGATATGAAGTCAAGAAAGTCTATCAAAATATATTGTTCTCTTCTAAAAATCCTGAATCCGGTGTGATTACTCTTTTTAACGACAACTTCTTTGTTGATGTAAAAGATTTGTACTCTTACGGCTGGGAGCTGACTAAAAACGGCGTTAAAATAGGAGAGGGTACTTTTGAAACTGCTCTTGCACCAAAAACTTCCAAAGATATTAAGCTTAAACTTCCTGCGATTGAAAAAGGAAAAGGTGATGAGTATTATTTGAATGTATATGCTTTTACAAAGCAGGCTACTGACTTATTACCTGCTAAATATGAAGCATGCAAAGAGCAGTTTGCAATAAATAAAGATGAGTTCTTTAAAGTTGCAAAAACTGCAACAACTGGAAGTGTTAAAGTTGAAAAAGGTGACAGGAACAGGGTAACTCTTACAGCAGGTGATTACAAGGCTGAATTTTTCGGCAGAGGCGGATTTTATACTTACAAAGACAAAATTCTGATGTGGGGAATGCCTGAAGCCAACTTCTGGCGTGCACCAACTGATAATGATTTCGGCGAAGGTTTACAGAAAACTTTGAATATCTGGCGTAACAGCGGTTCAAGATTTCTTTCATCCGATGTTACTGAAAAAGACGGAAATGCCACGGTTTCAATTGTTTATTACCTTAGAGATCTTTCAAGTAACCTGAAGGTTGATTATACTATGTACCCTAACGGACATCTGAATGTAAAAGCAACTTTTGAACCTAAAAAAGAAGATCTTCCCGAGATGCCGAGATTTGGTATGAAATTCAGCATGGGTGAAGAAAACTCAAATCTGACATGGTTTGGTCGTGGTCCCGGTGAAAACTATCTTGACCGCAATACCAGTGCATTTATCGGACAGTATAAAAGTACGGTTGCTGAACAATATCATCCTTATATCCGTCCCCAGGAAACAGGGAACAAAAGTGATGTAAGATGGGTGACAATAGCTGATAAGGAAGGCAACGGTCTTAAAGTTACAGGTGATCAACCAATTAATTTCACAGCCCTGAATTATGATTCAGAAGATCTTGATCCCGGTTTATCCAAGAAACAACAACATCCAGCGGATGTAGTGCCACAACATGAGACCTTTGTAAGTATAGATATGTTCCAGCGCGGTGTTGGAGGTCTGAATTCATGGGGAGCCCGCCCGATGCCTGAATATATTTATAAGGCTAAGACATATACATACTCATTTACACTTTCTGCCGCTCAGGAAACAGGTAAATGAAATAAATAAATGGTTGTGATAGAATTTCAGTTCTATCGTAAACCGATTAAAAAAGGGACTATCCTGAAAGTGATTTTCAGATAGTCCTTTTTTTAATCTGACTTTAAACTAAATGTGCTCTTTATTGTCTAAAAACCAATAGTAATTACAAATCAAAAATATCATGAGAAAAAACACTTTTGCAAAACGTATTCTCGCAATATGTTTTCTGGTAATCGGGTTAACAGGTTTTTTGCCATTTGATTCAAATGCTCAGACACCTTCTGTTAATCTTGACTTGTCGAAACCAGGCCTTAAGGTAAGTCCAATGCTTTACGGGCTTATGACTGAGGAAATTAACCATTCATATGATGGCGGTTTATATGCCGAGCTTATCAGAAACAGGATTTTTAAAGACAATAAAAATACACCTGAAGCATGGAGCCTTGTCCAGGATGATACAACTTCAAGAGCTTCAATTAAGCTTATTGCAGCTAATCAGGATAATATTCCATTTGATGAAAGAAGACATGCGATAAATGCTGCATTAACAACATGCCTGAGACTTACAGTTGAAAAAGGCGGTAAACGTGCAGGTATTGCAAATGAAGGATACTGGGGTATACCTGTGAAACCATCCACAACATATAAAGCTTCATTTTATTTGAAGGGTTCAGGCAGTATGCCGATGAGAAGAAGAGGAGGACCACAGGGAGGCCCTCAAACTCCTCAGGTGCCGACAATAGATGATAATACTGCAGGACTGATTACTGTAAGCATTGAAAGCAATGACGGTAAAACTATTTATGCAAAAGGAACAGTTAATCATGAAAAGAGCATTTTCTGGAAAAAGTATGTACTCACTTTGACAACTGAAGCCAATATTACCCCAACAGCAGATGCGAAATTTGTAATATCTACTGATCGCTCGGGATTATACTATTTTAATCTGGTTTCATTATTCCCGCCAACTTTCAACAATCGTTCAAATGGCAACAGGATTGATCTTACTCAGATGATGATTGACATGAAACCAAAATTCCTGCGTTTCCCCGGAGGAAATTTCCTTGAAGGTCCGAAATTAACTGATGCATTCCCATGGAAATCGACATTGGGACCTGTCGAAAACAGACCCGGACATAACGGATCATGGGGATACAGACCATCAGATGGTATGGGACTACATGAGTTTCTTATGTGGTGCGAAGAAATTGGAGCTGAGCCTGTACTTGGTGTATATGCAGGTTATTCTCTGGATGGAGATCATATTGATGCAGGTCCTCTTCTAAATCCTGTGGTTGAAGATGCTTTAGATGAAATCGAATATATAATTGGCGATAAATCAACTTACTGGGGAGCTAAACGTGCCGCAAACGGTCATCCTGAACCATTCAAGCTTACATACGTTGAAATTGGCAACGAAGACTGGTTTGACAGGACAAACAGTTATGATGGCAGGTTTACCCAGATGCGTGAAGCAATTGAAAAGAAATATCCTCATTTGACATGTATTTCAAGTATTGCCGATGCTCAATACCCCAATATGATGGTTAAATCAGGTAAGAAACCCGTTGTAGTTGACGAACATTATTATCGTAACTCATGGGATATGTGGGAAAATGCATCTCAATATGATAAATATGATCGTAAAGGTCCAAAGATTTTCGTAGGTGAATGGGCTACACGTGAAGGTGCTCCGACAACTAATATGAATGCTGCATTGGGTGATGCTGCATGGATGACAGGTATGGAACGCAACTCAGACCATATTATCATGTCTTGCTATGCTCCTTTGTTTGTCAACGTAAATGTTGCTACTCAAACTGCACCTAAAGCATGGCAATGGGATTCCGACTTGATTGGTTATGATGCTATGAGCAGTTATGGTTCGCCTTCATATTATGTACAGAGAGAATTCAGTAAATATCTAGGTGATGCCATAATCCCGATAACAGCTGAAAATATTCCTACACAAAACAGACCTGCTGAACCTCAAAGACCTGGAGCACCTGCAAATGCTCAACCGGCAAAACCAAGAACTGTTCCGACAATATTTTATTCTGCTACTAAAGATTCAAAAACCGGAGATATTTATTTGAAAATTGTAAATACTTTGGGCAAAGTTCAACCGGTTGAAATTAATTTGAATGGTGCAGGTAAACTAAACAGCAAAGCAACTTTGGTAGTAATCAGCAGTGCGAAACCGGAAGATACAAACACTATTACTGATCCTGTTAAAATTGTTCCTGTAACCACAACTATCAAGGGTGTGGCTTCTTCTTTTAAACAAAAGCTGGCTCCGTATTCTGTGAACATATTAAAACTCCAACCAAAAAAATAATATAATCGCAGCTACCATAATAGATTATTAATTGCGGGGTGTATCTGATTTTTTTTAAGATACACCCCGTTTTCTTGTCTGTTTATTTTATATTTGTCTGTCAATTTATATCGATTATGCCTTCGACAATAATTCATTATTTTACGGGTACCGGCAACACTGCTCATGCTGTTAAAATGATTGCAAAAGCTTTGGCTGAAGCCGATTATAGTGTTACGACTGTAAAGCTTAGCAAAGGTGTAGTGCCTCAAAAGGGTAAATATGACTATCATATTTTTGCTTTTCCGGTTTTGAGCTGGTCAGCTCCTGCAATGATGAAAGAATATGTGAGGCAAATGCCGGTTTCAAGTGGAGAAAAAGTGGCTGTTCTGGCAATTAACGGAGCAATTATTAGCGAAGGAAAGCTGGTTAACGGTTTTACCGGACAGGCACTTGAGGAGATTGAGGCAATCCTTAAACGAAAAAAGTACGATATTTTCCTGACTTCAAATGCTTCATTTCCTGATAACTGGACTCAAATGACTAATCCATGTGATGAAAATTCTATTCCTTTTATTTATAAGGCAGGAGAGATGAGTGTCAGTAATTTCATAAATGAATTTTTATCAGAAAAAAGAAGTCTTTATCGTTGCGGAGGTTTCAACAAGGCATGGTCTTTTATTGTTGCATTTTTATTTGGAAAAATAGGGCGTAAAGTTCTTGGCACTTTTTATATATCAGACGAAAAATGTACAGGTTGTTCGCTTTGTGCCAAATCATGCCCTTCTGAAACAATTGTAATGAAAAATGGCAAACCTCGCTGGGGAGCTGATTGTGAAGATTGCAACAAATGCATTAATATCTGTCCTGAAAAAGCGATTCAGGTTTCGATGCCATTGATGATAATTCAGATTGTTTTAAATCTGATAATTACTGTTATTGGCATTAAATACGCTTTACAATTATCTGTTTATGTGATGCATCTCAGTGGATTGTCATTGGTAATAGCAGATATTATTTTGATTTATCTGGCTGTGTGGATTGGTCTGTTAATTACTCTTTATCCACTGAACTATCTGTTTGATTTTTTAGCTTCGATTTCTTCTTTGCAAAAATTTTTCGCAAAAAGTGCAACTAAAAACTTCCGCAGGTATAAAGCTCCGGGATTTAATTCGTAACTTTGCAAAGCTAAAGCGGATAAATATTAAGCGCTTGGTTTTACTTCATTGATGCCATCCAGCATCTTTTTTTATTGTTATGACAGAAAAAATTGTTCTTACTCTTATTAATCACACTGTTTGGGGTTACATTTTACAACCGGTTCTGGCTTCAGAAAATGAATACGGTCATATGTCAATTTTGGAACCGGCAGACAGTAAATCCTCAGGTTTCGATATTTTAAATGACAAATCCAGGCAATTAGTTTTATTATCAGAGCAAATTTCAGACTCAAATTTGATGTCTCTTTTTGCAGGTCCGAAAATTAAGTCTATCGCAGATTTTCTTAAAAAGGTGAAACCTGAAACAATATCAGATAAAGTAATTCCTTTTATTGAAGATGTTCAAAGAAAAATGATAGAGTTGCTGGTTGAATCCGGAATGAGGTTTTTCCTCAGGGAAAAAGTCGGAGTAAGAAACCTGTATGAATCCACAACGATTTCTGTTTCATCAGAGTACGCTGAGGCTGTTTTTAATTTCAGGAAAGAAGATGGCATTTTATACAATCTTCAGATAATGCAGGATGGTGAAAGCATAGACTTATTAAACAAAGACTTCATTTTGCTTAGTAGCACTCCGGCTACATTGCTGATAGATAATAAGTTGTTGATTTTTAAAAAGGTAGATATAAAGAAGCTCAATCCATTTTTTGCTAAGGAAACTGTACAAATACCGGCTTCATACGAACAAACCTATATCAATACTTTTGTAAAGAGCTGTTTTGAATTAGGTGAAGTCGTAACCGAAAATTTCGCAGTCTGAAAAGTCATTATTTCTGATTCTGATATAATTCAAAATCCTTAATAGTAGTGAAACCAGATTTCACGGTTATCCTGGCACTGTCTTTACTGACCCCATCCATGGTTTCTACAAAAATATCATAATCTCCGGGTTTAATATTTTCAAAAAAGTAGAAACCGTTGTTAAGGCTGTCTGTTTTATAAGTAAGGTCTCCGGGCATCAGTTTCACAATGGCATTATTTAAAGGCTTACCAGAGTATTGCAATGCCTGATTGCTTGTTTTTGCGGATTTATTTTTATTTAAACCGTTTCTATGAGAAGCAGTATTTGTGATCAGGGGTTCATTAATGCGAACAATACCTGAAGCAATGCCATTATGATCTTTTTCAATGCCATAGAAGGTGTTCAATGCACGAAACAGTGCTTGTGATTCATGGTGAAGATAATCGGTGTTTTTTAATCTCCATGATTCTGGCAGGTAGTCATGAAATGAACCTTCTGACATGACAGCCGGGACAGCAAGATTCCTGAAGACTCCAAGACCCTGTTTCCCCCAGTTTGGATAAAATGACCAGTCACCTTTGAAATATGGTTCGGTTAGTGTCCAGTAATTGCTGTTTTCGAAAACTTTCTGCCACATAATCTCCGCCATTTTCCCGGCAATATCAAAAACCGGTTTATTGTCAAAACCTCTGTAAAGCATCAGGGGGCGGTTAATTTTACCGCTTCCTCCATTACTGTGTATGGATAGAAAAAAATCGACATTCGCAGCATTTGCCATTTCGTCGATGACCGCAAAATCCAGATCATCTGTTGACTTATTAGTATAACGTGAAATAAATACAGTTGCCTTTTCATTTTCCAACAATGATTTCAGATAAAGACCTTTCTCAAGGTTTCCCTCAGATTCCCAAAAATCAGTAGCAGAAATATGTCTGTCATCAGCATCATGGCCTCCGTGCCCGGGATTGATAAAAAACCTGTATCCCTTGAAGTTTTTGTCCTGAGCAAAAGCAGAGAAGACAATTATGTCCAAAAAGAATAATACAGTCAGGAAACTTAATATCCTGGCTTTAATCACCTTCTTTTCAATATTTATTTTTGCAGACAAAGCACCGTAATTTATAACTCTTCTCCTCATTTAATCCTGATTTTGATAACTTCCAGATCACCGGTTGATGTTTGATACGCAATTTTCCTTCCCCTGGCAAATGGGAATGGATTTCTTTCGTTGACTTTTTCAGTATTCGTTATTATGATTCTCTCTTTGGTCTTAAGAGAATAAGCAATAATATCTGTAGCAATACTTTTATCACTCATATCATGAGTACCGATTCCTGCAATGTAGTTGTTGTTAAGCCAGCATGGATTCAAAAGGTTTCCGGCAGAGAGCAAAAAATTTCCGGAAAGATCGCAAACAAAAGTACCTTGTCCTGCAAGATGATAAAGCATCTTTTTTTTGTCGGGTGATAGCGAAATCCATATATATGAACCCTCACCACCCGGTATGAAAACTCTTTCTTCACCCTGTTCCCAGAGTACAGGTAAAAGGTCTTCATTCAGTACAAATGTCTTGTCTGCAGGATTTGTAAACATCCACCAATGAAACTGATCACGTTTCAGTTTGCCATCAACAGTGTAAACTATGTTATTACCAATAACTATTGGTGTTGAAACCGTGCGTTTATTACTTACCAGCAATGTGGAATCTCCCGTCGAAACCTTAATTTTATGTATTGAGGATAATTTTTTCTTTTCTGAATAATCATCAGTCCGGTACAAAACATAACTGCCGCTTTTCGTTGAAACAGGTTTGTATCCGGCTCCCTGCAGTTCTGTAATCTTGTGAACACGGGAAGTCTTTAAATCTAGAAGATAAAGGCCGGTAAGGTGCTGTTTTGTTAATAATAAATATTTCCCGTTGGGGACAACTCCGGCTATTGTATAATTCCCGGTTTCACCGGGTTTAATACTTTTAGTTTCGACGATTTCTATTTTTTGCGCTTCAGCAAAAAAAGAACTAAAAAACAGCAACAACAATACATTTCTAATTGCTTTCATACTGATTGCAAAGGTAGCAAATCAGCATGACTTGTTTGATAATACTCCGAGTTTATAAAGTGTAAGATGTTATTTTATGTTCCAAAATAATAGTGATCTCATTGCTGTTAAATCGCTTATTTAGTTAATTTTGCACATAAGTCCGTTTGAAACCGATTTCTAATGATAAACACAATAAATATCCATTTATAAAATATTCATTTTAAATTTTTCCCAAATGAAACGTTCCTGTTTGTTTTTGTTGATGCTAAGCTTCAGCTTCTTCAACCTGAAAGCTGCAAAAGTTGATGATGTTATGGTTCACAGTGCTTCCATGAATAAGGACCTTCCTGTCAGAGTAATTCTTCCTGAAAATGCATTGGTTTCAAAGCCTTGTAGTGTTATTTACCTCTTACATGGTTATGGAGGCAACAGTAAAAGCTGGCTTGAGTTGAAACCGGAACTTACAAAATATTCAGATAACGAGAATGTGATTTTTGTATGTCCTGACGGCAAAAACAGCTGGTATTGGGACAGCCCTAAAGATTCAACATACCGTTTTGAAACCTATGTTTCAAAAGAACTTGTATCATGGGTAGACAATAAATATCCTACAATTCGAAACCG
>CAZCPI010000023.1:16704-22957 GCA_964500535.1 uncultured Bacteroidales bacterium | reverse complement strand
GGGAGATATTATGCCGAACAACCTCATTGGTCAAACAATTATAACATTCAATCAGATTGGCGTAAACCGGTAACTGTTTATTTCCATCTCGGACATAGCAATTATATTGATTCAGATCAGCATTCTATATTTACAAACCTTGATGCCGTTTGGAAAATAGGACAACATGTTACGCTTGAATTTTATAATGGATTAAATTATTCATTAAATGACAGAGGTTATGTATGCCGTGACGGATCAGAAATTATCTTCGCTAAAAGAGACGTGAAAGCGATATCTAACATCTTGTCAGCATCGTATGTAATAAACAATAAGACAAGTTTGAGTTTACGTGCACGTCATTACTGGTCAGGAGCTGATAACAAAGCGTATTATGATCTTCTTCAAAACGGCACTCTACAACTTAAAAACGGTTATCAGGATAATCAGGATATAAATTATAATGCGCTGACTGTAGATATGAATTTCAGATGGATATTTGCACCCGGCTCTGAATTTATCTTTAACTGGAAAAATGCAGCATATTCATTTGTAAATAATGTAACTACAAACTACTTTGAAAATCTTGAAAAAAGTCTGGAAAATCAATCCAATAGTTTTTCAGTCAAAGTACTTTACTATCTGGACGTAAATAAGATCTTTAAAAAAAGTGGCTCCGGGAAATCCTGAAGCCACTTTATAATAAGCTGAAAAATTATTAAACTTTGATTCTGTGATGCTTAAGAGCGTTTCGGCCTTTGTTTATTTTACCTGAAACTCATAAGCTGCGCAGGATTCTTTTTCAGGAAGCTGAAACACAACCCTGACTTTTCTGGAAGTTACCTGCTCGAAAGAAGCTGTATTAAGTGCATCCTTTTTGGAAATATAAGGCTCTTTATTTTTAACATCAATCCATTCGTCATTTTCGTTGGCATACTGGATTTTCCATGACAGAGGAATTCTGCAACCACCCCATGGACCATCATCAAACCAGTAAACTTCTGCTGTTGAGAATGTTTCAGGTTTCTCAAAAGTATATTCTATCCATTCACTTGTGTTGCTTTTAGGCCATATTGAATAAAATGGAACCTTTCTGTCGTTTGAGTGTTTAGGAAGGTAACCATCGTTTATACTGCTCAATGATCTGTTTGGAGTGGACGCTTTAACTTTGGCATTTGTGCAAATAGTCGGCAGAGGCATTGGCTTGCTTGATTCAACGAACCTTGGAATCCAAACCATCATTTCACCTGATCCTCTGTTAGCCCATGTGTAATAAGGTGTAGCAGTCAGTAATTTATCTTCAGTTACAGTCTTCTGGTCCTTGCCAACAAGGGTTGCTTTTGCTTTTGCCTCAAGACGAACTATTCCATTTAGGTCTGAAACATATTTAAAGTTAATATCAGCAGCATCATCGAGCACTGAATTTATAACCTTTTCATCGTTATCAGGCCATTCGAGGCAATAAACGATAGGTCCTCTTTCAAGTGAAACTTTACCACGGTCTTCTTCAACTTTATCATTAGCAATGACTCTTTTCACATCCATAGGCAAAGACAATGTAACCTCATCACCTTTTTTCCATTTACGATCTATTGCAACATAGCCATTCTGATCGATAGTATAACTGTATTCTTTACCGTTCAGCTTGATTTTTACATCAGTATTTTTTGCATTTAAATAGGAGTAAAGATCACTTGGGACAGGTTTATTTTTAGCCCATCCGGGTATGCGTATCATTAAACCAAACTGACTTGTTTTGGATGGTTCAATCTTAATTTTTACATCACCGCACCAGGGATATCCGGTTTCCTGAATAATCTTTACGGGCTTTTTGCCAATCTGAATATCGGTTTCACTTTGGGCAAACAGATTGATATAGATATTATTGTCTTTGTGAGCGTACATATATCCCGGGACTGAAGCAATGAAACGGCACATATTGCTTGGGCAACATGCACACCCGAACCATTCACTTCTGCTGTGCTGACCAACAGATTCAAGAGGATTCGGATAGAAGAAACGATTTCCGGATAGACTTATGCCTGATAAAACACCATTATACAAGGTTCTCTCAAGGACATCATAATATTTTGATTCACCGTGAAGCAGGAAAAGCCTGTAATTCCAGTAAACATTAGCAATTGCAGCGCAGGTTTCACAATACGCGGACATGTTTGGAAGGTCATAGTTTTCACCATAAGCTTCTCCATTACCAGTGGCTCCGCATCCACCAGTGATGTACAACTTTTTCCCGACTACATTTTCCCAGATTCTGTCAATTGCTTTCAAATAACCGTCGTTACCTGTCAATGCAGCAACATCAGCCATACCTGAATACATGTAGTTAGCTCTTACAGCATGTCCGACAGCTTCATCCTGTTCAATTACAGGTTTGTGGGTCTGGCTGTACTCTCCGCTTTGTCCTTTGCCTCTTAAATCAAGGAAATATTTCGCAAGATCCAGATACTCTTTCTTATGTGTAATTCTGTACATTTTAACGAGACCCATTTCAACAATCTGGTGCCCCGGTTCGTAGGCCAGTTTGCCGGGACCAAAATCCTTAACAAGCAAATCAGCGTTTTTAATCGCAACATCAAGCAAAGTGCGCTTGCCGGTTGACAGATAATGAGCAGATGCAGCCTCAAACAAATGTCCGCAATTGTAAAGCTCATGACTTAAATCAGGATCTTTTTCCCAACGTTTTTTGCCAACCCATTCATGAAGTTTGCCCGGTTCTCCTGCAGTTCTTGCAGTATAAAGATAACCATCAGGTTCCTGAGCTTTTGCAATATAACCGATCAGAGTATCCATTCTGGCGTCAAGCTCCTTATTAGGATACATCTGAATGGAGTATGAAGCCCCCTCGATTATTTTATAAATATCAGTATCATCAAAAGTGAACTGAGTGTTGAAATAACCGGGCATCAAACCTGCTGCCTTTTTAAAGTTATCAACTCTTCCGGTAATATAGCATTGTTTCAAAGCAATCGGAATTGTGGTTTCCTGATTGGTTTTAATACGTGGAGCCCAGAAATTGTCATTCATTTTTACTGATACAAACGAAACCGGTTCAATCGGATAATCCTTTGTTATTACTTTTTCTGCGCCGTTAACAAGCGTAGAAGTCAGCATCAATAAAGCTGTAAAGATTAAATTGTTTTTTCTCATGTGATATAAATAATTAGGGTTCATTATTGTCTGAGTAAATCCTCAAGTTCCAGATAGCAGGTATAAGGCTGATTTCTTCACTTCCTGTGAATTTCAATCTTACATATCTTGCTAATGCATCACCACAATCTATCATGGGGCTTCCTGCAACAGTGTTATTTTGCCTGTCTGCAAAAACTTCCCAGTTTTTTTCATCTGAAGATGTCTCAATTATATATTGATAGGGTATAGTGGCAAATTCAAATTGTGTGAGAATCCGTTTGACAGGTACATCCTGTGTGAAATCAACCATAACCCACTCTCCGTTTTTGAAACCTGAGGCTCGCCACATGGTAGCATTGTTGTCGTCTGTTATCAGCATCGGGCGGTATTCCTTACTCATGGATGATGAGGCTTTGACCCTTTTTAGATAAGCCTGATCCAGATAAAACTTTGTTTTTGTCTTTATGAATCCAACTCCATTGTGCGTTGATTTGGTTGTTAGAATTCTTCCATCTTTATCAAAATAAAGTTTGTCTGCACAAATCTGTCTGAAACCTTTTTCTGACCCCGGTATGCTTTGGCGATTATAAACTATAAAGAAGTCTTTACCTTCATTAAATACAGAGTGCTTTCCGGGTCCGATTACCGTGCCGTCATTATCTGCTTCCAGAATCGTATTATTTTTTGGAAAAATATAAGGACCGGTTTCACCTTTATGACTGACAGCGTATTTTACAGAGTATGCTTTATTCTCAGATTGTGCCGATGAATACGTCAGATAATACAGATTATTTCTTTTAAAGATAAACGGGTATTTTATGGTATCATTTATCAAATCAGAGGGGATTTTAATCAGGTCGCCGGATGCTTTAACAGTTCCTTTAATTGACTGGTCTGAAAGTTTAATAGTCCAGTTTACAAAATCTTTTGAATTCCAAACCTGATTATGGCAGGTATCACCTTCAGATGTCGAAAATAGATAATAAGTATCATCAACTTTTTTAACAGTGGGGTCTGCAAAATACCCGGGAATTACCGGATTAAATACACCGGGGCTGTTGAAGTAAACAGGAGCACCAGCTGAGTTGTTGCACAAAGTCAGATCTTTTTCATAAAAGAACTCCAAAAGCAGCTTATACATATCAGGATCATATTTTTTCAGCTTTGCTCTTGTATCAATCGGCCCGTGTACACCATTCGGGGTTTCAGAATACCTGTTAGTGTTAAAAAAACTCTGTACAGCTTCAGCAAAATATTCCGCACTATCAGTCATTGCATATGTATTTTCCCACAACCCTTTTGCTTTTGCCTTTAAAAACATTTTCTGAAGTTTCTTGTTGAAACCGGGATCTACACCGGCAATACCTACCAGATGAAAAGTATGAGCAAATTCGTGGACAAGAATACTTTCACCTTCATATCTGTCACCGGGCAGGCATAATACATTTTCTTCACCGCAGCTTGCACCGCAATCACCTTCAGGGTCACTGCCGAAACCTCTCGCTCTCCAGTTCCAGAATTTAATATTTTCAGGAGTATTACAAATCGGTGCGTATTCAGGAAGATCACAAACTTCCTCATTTTCACCTATTATCATTATCCTGAACTTCTTTGCTATCAGAGCTTTTCTAACATCTTCTCTCTTTGCCATAAGTTCCAGCACAGTAATTCTTGCAGACAGAAGAGCTGCATCCCTGACTTTTTCAGATGATACAATAGGAATACCGTTGGCATCAACGTATTTTTTATAAAAATCAGGTAAACCTAAAATATCAGGTACATCGGTTACAATGACAGATTCCTGCGGTTTCTTATTGTTGCTGTTGCCGGCAAAAATAAACGAGGAAACAGCTGACAGAATTAATATCGCAAAGATTAAAAGTGTTTTTTTATAATTCATCATGGTATTCCAATTATTATCCTGCTTTGGGAATCATTATTTCAATGTATCAGATTGAAATAATCTAAAATCGTTTAACGGGCCTGTTTTGGACAAAAGTCGAAAAATTTCCGGACAATAAATGCAAGGATTATCCAAAAGCATGTAATTATAATCCATGCAACGAATAATATTATTTTGGCAGACTGATGTAACGCATCTGTCTTAAAATTTGCGCCTGACGTCTGTAAACATATCCGGAAGGATTCTTTGAACTGAATCTTACAGGATTAGGTAGTGTGGCGGCAATAAGTGCAGATTCACCTTTAGTAAGTTTTGATGCGGATTTATTGAAATTATTCCTGGCAACTGCCTCTGCCCCGTAAATGCCTCTGCCCATTTCAATTGAATTCAAATAAACTACAAGTATTCTGTCTTTACTCCAGAAAATTTCAATAAGTGCAGTGAAATAAACTTCAAAACCCTTTCTTACCCAGGATGATTTAGGCCATAAAAAGACGTTTTTGGCAGTTTGTTGAGATATTGTGCTTGCACCTCTGGGTCTTCTTCTCCTTTGATTTTCCTTCGTTGCCTTTTTGATCTGCTCAACGTCAAATCCCCAATGCTGATAAAACCTTTGATCTTCAGAAGCAATGACAGCTCTTTTTAAATTATTGGAAATCTTTTTTGAAGAAACCCATTTATGATGAAACTCAGGATAAAGCCCCTGATTGTTTTGTTCGAATTTCTTTATGACCATTAAAGGCGTAATGGGTACAGGAACAAACCTGAAAAGAATGACCGAAAAAATGCTTATAGCAAAGAATGCAAATACAATTTTTTTAAGAATCTTAAGAATTTTTCTGGTAACCATATCAGCTTAGTTGTGTTTAATGCAAATGTATATTTTTTTCTATTTCTTACTTGGATTTCACAAAAGAAAAAGTTATTTTAGTGAGGAAAATATTATTGATAAAAAATAATTATAAATCAAATGAAACACATAGTAGAAACTACCTGGAAAGGTAATATGAAATTTGAGTCTGATCTGGATGGACATAAAGTTCTAATGGATGCACTGCCTGAAAACGGGGGTGAGGATTTGGGTGCAAGACCTAAAAAACTTATGCTTGCTGCATTGGCCGGATGCACAGGTATGGACGTGGTTTCATTATTAAAAAAGATGAGAGTGGAGTTTGATGATCTGGAAATAGTAGTTGAAGGAGATGTTACGGAGGAACACCC
>CAZCPI010000023.1:0-16604 GCA_964500535.1 uncultured Bacteroidales bacterium | reverse complement strand
AAAAGCATTAAAACTCTTGCTGTTACTTGTCAAACTTTGAGTATAATAAGCTGATACTCTGAAACAATTATAGCCGGTCTTTATATCACAACCAATTTCTGCCAGTATTGAGAGTGCTGTTTTTGTTGACATTTCACCAGATAAACCCTTTATATCTATGGTTTCAAAGCCATGATTTGGCATATCAGATAATTCGACATTATATTTTTCGTAGTAACCAGTGGTCCTGATGATTCCTTCCGCACAATTATACCTGGTTTTTGAAGGTATGGATGCCTTAATACCAATCTGTATAAGAGGATTTAAAAGTAATTCTTTATGCATCTGAAGGGTAAGTATTAAAGGTAACTCAAACATCTCAATGTACTGATCACCGGCAATTTTACTTCCATATATGCGATATAAATAATTATCATTTTCATCGTCTGTCATAGGCTTCTCAAAGTATGTTTCATTAACAGACATATTTGATGAGTAATTTGAAAATCCGAATCCTGTTGAAACCGACAATAAACCATTTATTGAATAATTTAAGCACATATTTGCAGAATAGCCGTTCTCCCATGACTGCTCATTATCAATGATTTTATTCTTTAAGGAAGTTATGCTTGGTCCATAGTTGACCGTCAGGTTCAACTTGTCGACTTGCCCGAAACATTCACTCAGATAAAGTGACAAAAACAGTATTGCCAATATTATTGCCTTTATCCTCATTATTCAGGTTTTACGATAAGTTTTACAGAATCTTTCAACTTGTTAGCTTTAGTGATCAATGCAATTATGTAAGTGCCTTTTTCTTTAATCCCAATACTCATTGAACTTCTCAACTCTTCAAAACTCTGTAATACTAATCCATTAATATCCATAACAGTAAGTCTGTAATCTTTAAAATCATCGCTGGCTAAATCAATATTTATAGTTATAATCTTGTCGAAGCCAACAGGATTTGGATAAGCTTTCAGGATTTCACTATTTGCGATCTTTTCGATAGAAATAGTATTTGAAATTCCTTTAAGTCCGTTGTTTCCTGAAACCTCGACGTAGTAGCTGCCATTTAATCCATCAGGTTTATAAAGATATTGTCCGCTCTCGCCTTCAAGTATTTTATCATCCAAATACCATTGGAATGAAGTCAGTTCTCCGGAGCTGTTATCGCAAATCAAAACATCATTCCATTTCTTATATATGGTTGGTTTAAGTATGTATGGAGTTGCCTGAATTACGGTGATATATCTGGGAGCAACCTCCACACCGGAAAACGTTATTGTAGCTAATCGCGTATTTCTGTTGTTGTTTGCGGTTGCTTTAATAATAACACTACCGTTGCCTGAATATTGTTCCGGCGTTATTTTAAGCCATTGGGCATCAGATTTTGCTGTCCATAATACATTCGAGTTAACTATCAATGTATCTGAACTACCATCATTAAAAGTTAAATATGATGTATCCTTGTCGATATCAAGTACATAATTGCCGGCATCCTGTATTACTGTAATGTTTATTACTGCAGCATCCACAGGTGTAACAGTAATATTTGCTATCCTTTCTTCAGATGACAGATTTCTGTTTGCTGTCAATTTAATTGTGTCGTTTCCATATCCGTTTTCAGGGGCTAAACCAAGCCATGATTTATCAGAAGAAATTGTCCAGTTTGTATTTGATGTAATAACCAGATTTGCTTTGCTTGATTCAGCATTAGCTATCCTCACTATATCAGTTGAAACACTGATACTTTTCATTTCTTTGATTCTTTTGAAGTCTTTCCAATGACTCGCATTTGAATATTTTTCCAAAGAACCTTCAGGAATGTAAAGAGTGCATATATTCTTGTTAACAAGATAAAAGGTATTATTAGTCTGGCTCAATTCAACAGGCTCAAACATGAAAATATAAAGAAATCTGAGGTTTACACATCCTGAAAATGCTGATTCACCGATGGATTTCAAAACTTTGGAAGATATAGTTATAGTACGCAGATCTGAACAACCTGAAAACGCAGAGCTACCAATATCAGTGACAGAATCCGGGATAGAGAATGATCCATTTAATCTTTTAAGACCTGCAAAAGCATTATTTCCAATTGTTTTAAGGGATTTTGGCAGCAATATTTCAGTAAGTTCATTACAACCTGTAAAAGCATAGTTCCCTATGACCGCGACATTTCGGGGTACTTTAAATGTGCCTTTCATGGTATTAGGGATCTGTATCAACATTGTTTTTTTCTTATTGTAAAGGACTCCGTCAACAGAGGCAAAATTAGGATTGGTTTCATCGACAAAAAACAAACCTCCGAAATTTGAAAAAGCCAGACTTCCGATAGAAGAGACTGACTTTGGAATAGTTATAGAGTTTATATTATTACAACCGTTAAAAGCCGAGTTGCCTATAATATTGACAAAAGATGGTATTATGATATTTCCTTTAATATTACTGCACCCCTGAAATGCAGATTGATTTATCGTTGTGAGAGATGAAGGCAGCTGCAGACTGTTTAATCCCGAACATCCTGAAAATGCATAATTATTTATAACCTTTACTGAGCCCGCAATCAGGATTTCGTTTAAATATATACAACCCGAAAAAGCCGAGTTTCCAATATTTTCTACTGTCTGAGGGATAGTATATTTACCTTTTTTTGAAACCGGACATTGTATCAGAGTCGTTTTATCCTTATTAAACAAGACACCGTCAGAACCTGAATAATAAGAATTTTGCTGGGATACATTAATTTCTCCGCTGAAATCAAGAAATGCAGAGCTTTCAATTAACTGAACGTTTTGTGGTATTGAAACACCTGAAAAACCTGTGCATCCGTAAAATGCTGAAGAACCTATAATAGTCACTTTAACAGGAATAATCAGATTACCTTTCATGCCGTAGCATTCGAAGAAACAAGCGCTTTCAATTCTGGTCAGGCTGTCAGGCAATACAAGCCCGGTAAGTTTGCTACAATTGGAAAATGCAGATGTCCCGATGTTTTTTACAGAAGATGGAATAATCATGATATCGGAGATATTGCTGCATTCAGAGAAACTCATATTTCCTATAGAAATTAAAGACTTTGGTAAATCAATTTTTAACAGATTCCTACAATAATAGAATGCAAAATCACCTATAGCAGTGATTGATTGAGGAAGAATTATATTTTTTAAAGTACTTTTTCCCACAGAAGACTTCTGATTAAAAAAAGCATACTGGGGTATTGTGTTGGCTGGATGTTCTGTCGGAACAGTATTTTTAGTCCCTTCAGTGCCAAAATATCTTTCTATTGCAACTTCCTTCAAATCAATAATTGACAAGGATGGCATACTGTCACGCATGATCTTGAAATCCCTGGCATCCATTCTGCCCTTAATCTTAATGTATGTAAGATTTTTCTTTTCATCAGGAGTAAGTGACGTGCTTAGCCTTCCCGGATCTGACAATTGAACAGTCTGACTATCAAAAATATGGATGTTAAAAAACTTCATCCATTCACCTTCATCAGAATTTATTAACAGCTTTAATTTTATGTCCTTGTCTCTACAATTTTCATTTACCGTTATCCTGAAATCGTTTATCCTGAGTAATGAGTCTTTTTTGATTTTAGCAAAAAAAACCGAGTCATTAAGGATATTAATATCATTATCCTCACATGACAATCTTATTACTACGTTGTTTGCACTGCCTGAACCTGAATTTTTAAGCGTTACAGGCATTACGAAACTTTCTCCCGGCTCTGCTATTCCATTTGAAGAGATTGTACCCGAAGAGTCTTTATCATTTGTTATTTCATACTTTTGATATTCAATGACAGGTATATCAAACTTAGTGATACCCGTAATAGCTGTCTGTCCGTTATTGAAGTCATAATTCTCCGGAGTCAATAAATCCAGGACATAATAGCCATCGTTATTACCGCCCCATCCCCAGTTGAAATGATAATAAAAAACGTTCTGATATCCGTCACAAATAAACGCGTGACTACCAATGCCATTCCCGCTGTAATAAACAGGTCTGTTATTTTTAAGCTCGTTTTTAAGCATTAATTGCCATTCATCCGGGCTGTAATCTTTTCTTTCTCTGTATTTTACAGATTGAGGATATTTGAAAGTATTTACCAAAGCCTGAGCCGCATTTACTGAGCTTGTACTGGATTCATCATGACCATAATCCATTTTTGTCGAAACCCCGCAATGATAAAGCAACTCAGCAAGAGAATTTACCACAGCAGAATTTGACTCCTTGTTTAAAGATTCAGGCATTATCGACCAGTTATAAACCGATGATTTTATCGTTGAAATCCAACCGTAATCCGTTGAATAACCAGGAATATCATTGCAGGATTCAGGATATTTCCAGTAATTCATGATCTGACCCATGACAACAGCAACACAGCCTACCAGCACATGCCCACAAGGACCTTCCGTATCGTATGGACAAAAGCTGTTGTAGAAGCAACCCTGTTCCCATTTTGTTTTAATCAGAGGCAATATTTCTGCAGATTCGTTTACCTCTTTCCCGGGATTAACATCCGAAAAAGTTTTTTCAGTATAGACTGCAGAATTAAACTTGCTATCACGCAATAACTGAATTTGATTTCTGTAGTGTTGAAACCATTCCTTCAATGACGGAGGAATACTTGACGGATCAAAAACCGATTTATCCGAATAACCAAGCACAGGTGTAGTCCTGCTTTCGGCAGAAACAATGACGAAACCATTTTCAGGCTCGTTGTTGAAAACATAGAAAACCGGTTTCTTCAGAGCAGAGCCTTCTGAAACTTCATTTTCCTGGTAGATTAGTTTAAACTCCTGACTCTTGATTTCACCGCTCTTCAAATAACTTTCAGAGCAGGGGCGAACCTTTTTGTTGTAAAATCCGCTTGCAATATCTTTTGCCTCAGACGCGTCTATGACATCGCCAAAAGCTGAACTGATGAAACCTAATTCTGCCAATACAACCAGTAAAAGCTTTCCTGCTAAACGGATTCGCATAAATAAATCTATAATAAACATTAAGGTAATAACCCTAAAAACCTGATTTTTGTTTATACGAATATATGCATTTAGATTGTTTTTTCTTCTGTTTTCAGTTTTTCAAATAAGCTTTTTATCAGAATTTAAAAGCAGGATTTCACAGCTGCTTTGCAACCAGCTGGTTAAATAAATAAAGAAGTGAACCATTTGAACTTAACGGTGGCTCAAAAGGTTCACTTCACTCACTTAACGATTTAGTTTTTTGTAACTGTAACTGCAACTTTACCAGTGTTACCTGATTTTGCCTTGACAGTAACGATGGCACTACCTTCTTTTTTACCACTTACAGTTATTTCCTTAGCTGCAATAGTGGCTTTTGCAATAGTTGTATCAGATGATACAGCAGTATAAGATGCTTCTGTTCCGTTTATTGTAACTTTAGAAGTTTTTCCCACAGCAACACTTACACTACTTTTGTCAAATTTCACACTATTATCATCGTTTTTGTCGCAGCTGTATAAAGCAGGAATTAAAGCCAATGAACACAAAAGATACTTTAAATTTTTCATAAATTAATAAATAAAAGTTGGTTAATAAAATCATTTAGTTGTACTAGTACTAAAAATCATATCTAAATCCGGAGTTTATTCCTAATATTGTCCGTTTTTCTGTACGGATACTTGTTGGTTGGTTGTTGTCGAAATAGTAAGAAATTTTTGGTTCGAGATAAAAATTCCATTTATCATAAAACTTATATGAAAGGCCCAGCGAAGCATTAGCAGACAATTGAAAACCGTTGATTATTCCGACATCCCTTGCCGATTGCCTGATAATAGCGTTGCGTTCGTTAAATTCTGACTTGATACCTTTTTCGATCATAGGTCCCGCACTCGCATATATTTTCAGAATATTTTTAACGCTGAAAATATCAGCAATAAGGTTTACGGGTACTCCCAGGTAATGCAGAGTCAGATTTGCACTATAATGGTGATTGTTTTTATCAGTAAAGCTTGTAGAAAGGTAACTATATACAATCCCGGTTTCGAAACCTAACATCGGGTTAATTCTTTTTCTGGCCAAAATTCCAATTGATACAGGAGGAGCGTATTCGGCAACTTCCGGATTATTGCTAACGCCCATCAATAAATTTTCCGGATTAACAATAGAACTTCCGGAAAGCATTATCCTTCCATCATAATATTGAGATTCGGATTTTAATTTGCTTATACCCATTTCAGCACTGATCTCCCATTTATTATTCTCCTTAGGCTCATATGCAAGCACTATGTCATCATATTTTTTATTAATTTCACTTGAGCCATAATAGGTTGCAGCTTTATTTGCTGAGTCGGTTGATTTATTATTTTCCCCGGAATCTTCGTTTGAAACCTCAGCGTAAAGGTTTTCTGAAGCTTTAACATTAGCAACAACTGAATCGCCAGGGTTATTTATTGCAATAGAGTTGTTTTTAATTTTGTAATTTTTATGATTTAATTTACTCAACAAATCCGCTTTTCTCCTGATTTGAGCATTGTATTTATTGCTGAGCAATGTTACATCAGATGCAGGTGATTCATTTGTCTGAGACAAAAGATTTGACTGCATTTTGTTTCCGCCCGAAAGTGATAAACTATTATCAATTTTGGTTTCGACATTATTACTAACATTATCAGACAATTTTGTGTCTGTATTTTTATTATTCAGACCGGTACCGAAAAGTATAAATAACAGAATTACAGCAGCCGCAGCACTTGAAATCATTGTTATCCACAGACCTTTTTTCTTACGTGGATTGAAACCTGCATTTATAATATCCCAGCTCTGATCGTCAACAGGCATCTGATGATCTTTCAGACTATCTTTAAAATAATCGTAGAACAGATCATTACCTTTGTCTTCCGGCTTATTGGTTTTGCTGTCTCGCATATTCTTTTCCTACTATTGACATTATATTTTTTTGTAAAATCTTTCTGGCTCTCACTAATTGTGACTGCGATGAGTTTTCTTTAATTTTCAACATCTTAGCAATCTCGTTATGTGAGTAGCCTTCTATCGCATACATGTTAAAAACTGTCCTGCATCCCGAAGGTAATTTTGATATCTGATCCATCAGGTCATCTGCCGACAATTGGCTCAAAACCGAAGTATTTATTTCATCTTCAACATTTATATATTCATCCAGAGGAACGGTAAATTTCATTGAATCATTGTGTCTGAGATATTCCAGTGCAGTTGTGACAAATATGCGTTTCATCCACCCTGCAAAAGATCCTTCGCCTGTATATGTTCCAATTCTGGTGAAAACCTTTATGAAACCATCCTGCAAAATATCCTTAGCAGTATCCCTGTCATTTAAATATCTGCAGCAAACACTCATCATTTTGGGTGCGTATGCAGTATATAACTTTCTTTGGGAAATCGGATCCTTTTTTTTACATCCTTCTATTAAATCCTGCTCATTCATTAATCGGCGTAAAAGTTTTGGACCATGAAATATGATTTTTGTGAGTAGCTATTTTCCCAACTTCCCAGGTATGTAATTTCAGATTTTGTTGCTGAAACATATCTATGATATCTGAATTGTATTAAAAGGACCTTGTAATAATGACCATATTTATCTTTCGTGACATCTAAGCTATTTCCCGGGTATAATGCAAAGTCTCTCAGATATCTCATATTTCCCACGTATGCAAAACTTTTTGTTTTAACAGTACTGGTGCTGTCCGCAGATCCGTTTCTTCTGAAATAGACATCAATGATGATTTTATCGCTGCCCTTTACATTTACACCATTCCTGTCAATCTGATTATCTTCATTATAATAAAAATCAGCAGCGATTTTTTCATTGTTCTTTACAGATGCAACATAAGTAAAGACCCATCTGTCATCCATGTAATCTGTTGATGCATAAAAAGGAATTTCAAAATCATTTACTGCAACAGAAGTACTGTCAGCAGGTTTTCCGGTCTTTAGTGCCGTCTGAGGTAACGGATTCTCAGAAATATTAAATACTCTGTTTGCATTATAAACACCATCAACTGCAGCCTCTGTAATCTGATAACCTAATATGTAACATTCTCCGGATTGAAGATTCTTAATTTCAGGTGAAGTTACCAGACCGTAGCTTGTTGCAGCACACTTAATATTATTAACGGTCTTTATAAAACCAATATCCTGACCGCATTCGATGTAATCATCGTCTAAACCATTAAGACAGGAAGTCAGAGAAATGGCGACTGTTAAGATTAATGATAATGTAGATATACGTTTCATGTTTTTTATCTTTTACAAATACAAGATGCAAAAGCATTGCAAAAGACTGCAAAGTGTTGTGATTATTAACAGATATTAACAATGCGATGTCAGAAATGCATTCATATCCAGTTTATAAAATCCAATTACAGATGAAACTAATTTTTTCGGGTAAATTATGATATTTTATTTTGAAACCATTACATTTGTGAACCAAAACTATTGGATGTTTAAATTTACTTTGGATATTGTACTGTAAATAACCTTTGACATTCTTACAAAGGTTATGACATTTTGAGAGCGGGCATATTCTTGTCGAGCTTATTGCTATTATATTTCCATAAATAATAATCTGAAGACCAGCGGCTGGTTCAAAGAATCCCGGTGTTTATACCATGCTGTCTACGGCTTGGTAAACGCAAGATGATTTAATCCCTTACGGATTCAGAGTAGTCCTCACTGATTGCAGTGAGGAGATTCAAACCGCCAAAACTTCAAACAAAAATTAAACATCATGAGTAACGAAAATAACTCAATTCACGATTTCGATTTCAGTTTAATCTGCGAATACTTTTCAAATATTGAGCGTCAGGGACCCGGAAGTCCCGAAGCAACACTTAAAGCATTGAGCTTTATAGACAATCTTAACGATACATCAAAAATTGCTGATATAGGATGTGGCACCGGTGGGCAGACTATGACCCTTGCCCAAAATACAACAGGTAATATCAAAGGTGTAGATTTGTTCCCTTATTTTATTGAGAAATTCAATAATAATGCCGTCAGCTTAAATCTGCAGGACAGAGTCAAAGGCATTGTCGGCACAATGGCAGATCTGCCATTTGAGCAGGAATCTCTTGATCTTATATGGTCAGAAGGTGCAATTTATAATATTGGTTTTGATAATGGCTTGAAAGAATGGCATAAGTTTTTAAAACAAGGTGCTTATATTGCTGTTTCAGAGGCTTCATGGTTTACGGTTGAGCGACCTGACGAAATAAACAAATTCTGGCAGGATGCATATCCTGAGATTGATTTGATTTCTAACAAGGTTGCACAAATGGAGAGAGCCGGTTATGTCCCGGTTTCAACATTTATATTACCCGAAAACTGCTGGCTTGAGAATTTCTACGATTTGCAGGCCGGTATTCAGGATAGATTTCTTGAAAAATATGCAGGCAATACAGCTGCTGAAGATCTCGTAGCTAACGAAAGGCACGAAGCTTTGTTGTACAAAAAATACAAGGAGTATTACGGTTATGTATTTTATATCGGCAGGAAGCTATGAATAATTTGACACAATATGGCTGGAACAATGATTTGTTCCAGCTTAAACAAAAGTCAGAATTCAGGGATTTTGACCATGGAAGGATTTCTGTAACTCATAAAACCTGTTATGAAGTGGTTTCTGAGGCAGGACATTATTTATGTGAACTGACCGGGAACCTCATGTTTGGAATGACTGGCTCAGAGCATCCTTGTACAGGTGACTGGGTGATATTTCAGACAATGGACAATTCAAAGGGTATTATTTACGATATTCTACCTCGTGAAAAGACTCTTTATCGTCTTAAAAGCGGCACAGTAAACGAAAGACAAGCCATCGCTTCATTTGTGGACAAAGCCTTTATCGTACAGAGTCTTGACGATAATTTCAATGTGCGTCGTATCGAAAGGTTTATACTTCAACTGGCTGAACAAAACATTCAGCCAGCTCTTGTATTAACTAAAACAGATCTGGGTTTCAGGATTGATGAAGTTCAAAAATCATTACAGCATTTGTCAAACAAGCTGCCTGTATTTTTTACAAGTATTCATCAGCCTGAAAGCGTCGACAAATTGCGGGAGTATATTTCAGATGTTGAAACCGTGGTCTTCACAGGCTCATCAGGAGTAGGTAAGAGTACACTTATAAATAATCTTTGTGGTCAGGAAATATTCCGTACATCTGAAATCAGCACTTCAACAGGTAAAGGCCGGCATACCACGACCAGACGTGAAATGGTTTTACTTGAAGGCGGTGGTGTGCTTATTGATACTCCGGGCATTAAACTGTTCGGGGTGACAAATGATGATGAAAACTCTCTATCTGAGATGCTGGATATCAGCAACTTTAAAGATCAGTGCCTGTTTAAAGACTGCACACATGTCAACGAAAAAGGTTGTGCTGTCATAAATGCTGTCGAAAAAGGTCTGATTGATAGGGGTGTTTATGAAAGCTATCTAAAACTCCGTAAAGAAGCCTGGCATTATACAGCTTCTGTTTATGAAAAAAGGAAACAGGAAAAATCATTTTCTAAGATTGTAAAAAACTTTAAAACCAACTCCTATAAGAAGTTCTGATTACTAAAAGCATCAAGTACTTGGATTTGTAATAAATTGTATATTAATTAGCATATCTTGAAGTGCAGGTTTCAGTATTATATTTTGATTCTATTATACTCAATATGAAACGAGCTTTTAAAGAAGGAATGATAAAAGTACCGGGCGGTAAAGTCTGGTACAAAATATATGGTGCCGAAAAATCCGGTATTCCTGTTTTGGCGGTTCATGGCGGACCGGGAGTTCCTCATAACTATATGGAGCCACTTGTGGCACTTGCAGATGAGCGTCCGGTAGTTTTTTATGATCAGCTTGGTTGTGGAAATTCCGAAAGACCTTCTTATAAATCACTTTGGGAAGTTGATCGTTTTGTAGAGGAGCTTCATCAGGTAAGAGATGCACTTGGTATGAAAAATGTACACCTTGTCGGACAATCATGGGGCACAATGCTGATAGTTGAGTATTTGCTGAGGAAAAAACCGGATGGAGTAGTAAGTATTGTCCTTTCAGGTCCATATTTGAGTACTCCAAGATGGTTTGAAGATCAGCAGGCTCTGATTAAGTTGTTGCCTCAGAGTGTGCAGAATATCATTAGTAAGTACGAGAAAAACGGCAACTTTGCATCTCCTGAATATCAGGATGCAATGACGCTGTTTTATAAAAAGCATGTTTGTCTTATGGATCCATGGCCTGATAGTCTGAATAAAGCTATGGAATTGTTCGGTACAGAAGTTTACGAATATATGTGGGGGCCAAGTGAATTTACTATAACCGGTACCCTGAAAAATGCTGATTTATCCGATAGATTAGCTGAAATAAAACCACCTGTTTTGTTTACCTGTGGTGAATATGATGAAGCGACTCCCTCTACCACTTATTATTATCAAAGCAAACTTCCCGGCTCTGAAATCCACATTTTTAAAAGCGCATCTCATTCACATATCCTGGAGAAACCGGATGAATACATAACTTTGGTAAGGGCTTTTATGAAGAAGTCAGAAGAAATAGCTTTATAAATCAGGAAGTGTATTAAAATATGTCTCCTTCGAGGTAATTTTATTAGCTAAAGCTCTGAACTTATATGTTGTTCCGGGTTTTAATGATGTAATCATCATATCTTTCACAACCCAATCGTAGCCACCTATTTTTTCCTCAAAAGCAAATGAACTCCAGTTTTGGCTGTTTTTTTCAGCATATTGTATAGTGACGGTCACTTCATTGCCATAAGGAAAAACCTTTGCGTACAATGTGGCCGAAGTTTTGGTTACATTATCGTAGCTGATTTCTATCACAGGATCTCCTTTTTCTAAAACAGGAGTTTCTGTATCGTCAGGATTGCAGCTATTCAACAGTAATAACGAAGTAACAATACAAGAAAATATTAATAAAAATGATTTGACCTTTTTCATTATTTTCTACATTAATAGTTTTATGTATCACAAATGAATTAAAAATTATATTGTTAAATAAGCCTTTTTTATTAGGTTAGGTTTTTAACATATCAAAGTTAATAATTTAATTTAAGATTTCCTCATCATTAGCAGCAATAGTTAATATCCAAAGATTAATAGGTAAACAGTTTAGAAGACCAAGTGGTTTATGCGGCATGATTGTGTCGGGAATAATGAAAAAAGGTAATCGTTGTGAATATGATAACCTACTTCCTGTATCACTAATTTAGCTATAAATTGAACAGAAAAAGAATTTTAATTTCTTTTATTGTTCAAAATATTGCTATATTTGCTTCATGAATAGATTATTGAATAACATAGGTAATGTGCCAATAACGACTTCAATCATTGAGTCATTTTATCCGGAACTCAAGTCTGCTGAGAAAAAAGTAGTGTGGCTTGAGAAGCAGGGTTATATATTAAGAATAAAGCGAGGACTTTATGTGGTCAATCCTGAACATTCAGGAAAGACTCTTTCTAGCGAATTGATTGCTAACCATCTTTATGCCCCTTCTTATATTTCAATGTCAACAGCTTTGAGATATTATGGACTAATACCGGAGGCTGTTTATGTACATCAATCTATGACCATAAAGCATTCGCGCAGTTTTCAAACTCCAATCGGCAATTATGACTATAAATATATATCAAGAGAATCATTCTCAGTGGGAGTGAGGAGTTTGGATAAAAGAGAATATGCATTCCTGATTGCTTCTCCGGAAAAAGCTCTTTGTGATTTGATCGCCAACTCTTCCATGGTAAACCTGCGTTATCTTAAGGATGTTGAAAACTATCTGGAACATGATATCAGAATGGACATGGAAGAATTTTATAAATTTGATCCAGTTATTTTAGAGGAATATATTAAAGTTGGCAAGAAGGCGGACTCTATTGCTACCTTGGTAAAGTTTTTAAAAAGAAGAAGAGGAATGAAATCTATTTGACTTTGCTCATCTAACTGAAAGATGCAGGCAGTTTAATAATGAAGAAATAACTCCGGAATTATTTAAGGAGAAACTCAAAGAGCGTCTTTTATCTGCTGATATCAAGCAAGTGAAGGATGATGTACTTCCATTTGTACGCAATCAGAAAGAACTTGATATATGGTCAAATGACTATTTTGTCCAGTTGGCAGATATGGTTAGAATGGAATAGTATAAGGATATTGATTTTAACCGAAACCTGAGTTTCGCGGCCGAGGTTTTGCTCAGTTAGTGTGTTCAGCATTAATAGATTATAGCATTCAAAATGGTTTTGAGCCGGTATGGGCATGTTAAAAAAACACCAGCTCGTTTAACTTAGCGCAGAAACCTGGTTTCGAGGTTTGTAATGAGATACCCTATTACAGATTGAGTAAGTAATAGATAGCTGGATTGTCATCGACCAGATTCTTGCCAAATTTAATCCTACATATCTTCAAGCGACAAGCAGATCAACTCTATTTGATATTTGGGTAACAGCTTATTTTTAAGATGCTCCACTTTTGCAGCCAGTAGATCTGGCTTGTAATTTTTCTTTTGCCTTTTTACTTCGATTGCAACAGCTTGATTTTTTTGCAACTTCAGTGCGACAATATCAATCTCATTTTGGTTACTTTTTGGCTCCCACCACGAACCGATAGCACGATATTGGAAACTTTCAGCAAGTTGCTGTTTAAAATACCTTTCCAGCATAATACCCGAATATGTCTGATAGTCAGACTTGATAATTGCCTGCAACCCAACAAAATTTTTAATTTCTATTAAAGATCGATGACGGTCGAAATAATTAAACCAAAAACGAATGAAATTATCCTGTATATCATATTGTACAGCCTGACTACCTTCCTTTGCTAATATGGGACGTTGGCGGACAATAATATTATAATCTTCAATCAATCGCTTGATTTGGCCTCCTAAACTCTTATCTCCTAAGGCAACTTCAATATCAGGCTGTGTATTTATACCACCGGATATTGCACTTAGAATAGAGAAATAAGTAGCGTAGTTTTTCCCGAACTCTTCTATCAACAGATGTTTTCCTTCATCAGTAAAAGGAGAATTCTCCCTGACCATAAATGCAATCATTTCATCTACGGTCAAAGCATTGTTGTCACAAAATAACTCAACATATTTGGGTATACCACCCGTAAAAGAATATAAAGCAAGCAAGTCATCGTTTATGAAACCGGGATTATAGTCACGCATTATTTCTTTGAGAGTGGTCAAATCAAATGCAGAAAGTTTGATAATATTATCTGCTCTGCCGAACAGAGGCTCTTTATTGTTTTGAAATATTTTAAGCATCAAAGTATTAACAGATCCGGATACAATCAAATTCATTTTTGATTTATTGCGGTATGTGTCCCAGATGTTTTGCATGTCGCTATAAACCGATGGATTGATGTTATAAAACTCCTGAAATTCATCAATCACAAGATTAAAGGATTTTTGCGAAGCCAATTCCATAAGATATTGAAATATTGATCGAAATGACCGTATTTCCGCTGGAATAAACGTATTGAGCGATTGACTGATAATCGGAATAAACTCAGAACAAAGCGTAGCTTCACTTTTACGTCCGACAAACAAATATACAGCCGGTAAATCCTCTATCGACTTCATAATAAGACTCGTTTTACCTATTCGCCTTCTGCCTGTAACTACTGTAAGACGTGAATGGTCACTGAAAGATAGATTTTCTATCCGTTTAAGCTCAGCCAATTCACTAGTCCTATTATAAAATTTCATGTCTGATATTTTTTGTTATCATCGTAACAGTTACGACGGTAACAAAAATATAAAAAGTTTTATATATATCAATACTTTATATTTCAGCTGAATATCTGCTCAGATAATAGATGAAAATTTCAAGAATCAGACTAAAAAAAAGTTATAAAGGGGTGGGGAAGGGCTGTCAGAATATCCTGTCCGGACAATCGATGGTGTTTTAGACAATCCGGGTGTATGTATAATCCGGAAATATCATTAACAAGATGTTGCTCATCGTATTTAATTTTTATTTCTGCTGTAATTATTATTTTAATTAAAGTAGATTACCGTAAATAAAACTGGTCATCAAAGTTTATTTAACTATATATATTGCATTTATTTTGTTGAAGTTGTTGATTTATTGTCGTTGTTGTTTCCATGAATTTGTAATTTTTGTGACCGGATATAAGCCGGATTTTCGCTTTGTATTTTATTGTGATTTAGTTATTTACAAGAACTGTTAAAATTATAAGTCACCGAGGCAACCACATATAAATAATATAAATTCATTATCTTAATAAATTAAGATAATTAGAGATATTTTATCAGTGGAAAAAGCTGAAAAAAGAAAATTTAAGACAAAATCCGGTTGATCAACTTTGTTAGTATGAGTTGGATTTCAGGTCGTGCATTCCATGCTGCTTTAACTTTGTTAACCGCTGAAAAATGATCTGATTTTTTTCTGTCCCAAAAGTCTTTTGATGTTTGAAGTTGATTTAAAGAGTTTCATGATTATTGTTTTTTTAGTTTTATTGCAGGTTCAAAAAAACTAAGCCCTTAAGTTTATAAATTCAGCTCGCTGAATTGATAAAAAGTCATATGAAAGTTGATAAAAAGATGCATGACAATTGATGAAAAGACACACGAGAGTTGATCAAAAGATGCATGAGAATTTTTCGGTTAACCGCTGAAGCATCAGCTGTGGCTTTATCTTCTAACATTTTCTCTGATTAGTTAAGCCCACATTTGTTGAATAATAATTAGCGAAACGCGGACAAATACGGACAAACGCGGACAGATACGGACAAATCCGGACAAATCCGGACACTTTTCGACCCCGCCTGTTTAACTGCAGTACCTTTGCAATGTAATCGAAACCCCGGCCGGACTCAGTTAAAGCTGACACCTGTTGAGTCAGGCTTTCTATTTGGGCAAGCAGGATTTGTAAAAATACTAATCGTATATTCAACTTTCTGTAAGGTGCTGTTATTAACGAAATCCGGGATATATGCGAACTTACTATATTTTTGAGCAGTTTATAAATTTTCACTATCGCTTTGATATTGATCGTATTGACGAAACCATGATTGTGACAATTTTTATTGTGCCATGACAGCTCAAAAACCACTGAGATTTATACTCGTGTTACAATTAAGGGTTTCGAACAAATTAAAAGTTCATTAGTTAAACCAAAATTTTAAAAATATTATCATCCTTTCAAAAAAATATCTACATTAGCTGAGTATTAATAAGAATACTTAAAAGTTAATAGATGGCGGTGAAACCATAAAAAAAGCATTTTTGTTAAGTGAACAGATTATACTACTAATAGCTGTAAATAGTTTACAATTAAAATAGAATGCAAGAAATGAGTGGTTTTTACTATTAAACTTTACTTTGTTACTTGCTATCCTGTGAGTGACGAGCCTCTTGTTTGAATTGAAACGACTGAAGACCGTTAAAAACTATTATAAAAATTAATACCATGAGTAATATGTGTCCAAGTTATACCCCTCAAAACCCAGTTTGCAAAAAAAGCAAACAAAAACTTGCTGTTCTGACAATAGGGATATACACGCACTACTATTGCTGAGGTGTTAGTGGCAATTTTAAAGACAGAACGTAAGTAAACAAAAGAACAAAAATGAATA
>CAZCPI010000022.1:0-23244 GCA_964500535.1 uncultured Bacteroidales bacterium | reverse complement strand
AGTTCATAAAGTAAATAAAGTGGTATTGAAACCAGCATCAGTGTAAACGGATCTCCGGTTGGTGTGATGATTGCTGCTATCAGAACAAGGATGACTATGGCGTGACGTCTGTATTTCTTAAAGAAAGATCTTGTAATTAAGCCAAGTTTGGATAGTATCATCGCGAGCATCGGCATTTCAAATACAACTCCCATCATAAAATTCATACTGAAAAATGTGTTCATATATGAATCAAAGTTGAGTTGATTAATTACATGACTGCTGATTTTATACCCTGCAAGAAACTGAAGAGTGACCGGGAATATCAGGTAATATCCAAGCAACATTCCGCAATAGAACAATATTGCTCCAAGGAAAAATGAAAACCTGAAATTCTTCTTTTCTGTGTCATAAAGAGCCGGACTGACAAATCGCCATATTTCATAAAGCAGATAGGGGAAAACCACGACTGCCCCTAAAGTAAAAGCTGTTTTGAAATGGGTTAGAAATTGCGATGAAAGCTGAATATTAATGATTTCAATTTTTGATGAAGGATCGCAAAAAGAGGAAGGCATTGTGATGAACTGACTCATCTCACAGAATAATCTGTATGTCGGGAAATCACCAAAACAAGGCCCAAGCAAAACCTTATCGAATATGTCCGGCAATATTATAAAAAAAGCTATGGATACCAGAAGTATTGCTCCAAGACTTCTGAAAATAGTCTTGCGCAATTCTTCGAGATGATCCCAGAAAGTCATTTCAACCATAGCCATTAGTATGGGAAATTATTCTTTTTTATCAGTTTCTGATGTGTCCTTTTTAATTTCTTCTTCGACATCTTTCATTCCTTCTTTAAAATTGCGGATGCCCTTACCCAGACCTTTCATAAGCTCGGGAATTTTCTTGCCTCCAAATAAAAGAAGAATCAAAAGAGCCAGTATAATCCATTCAGCACCATTAGGCAATGAAAGTAAAAGAAGTCCGGTTTCCATATTATTTGCTATTATTTAGTTCGATATTTTTTTGATCAAAAACAAAAGTAAGCTTTATGATTAAAGTCAGCAAGATTTTTCAGACTGATTATGAAAATTTGTGATTTCAAAAGCTGAAAAAGAATAAAATTGTTTTTTTTGGATTTAAAGTGCCCTCTGTTTATCTTTGCGTGAAAATTTTAATATTTCAATAATTACAATCATGCCAAAACAATCAACGCGCGGAGCAAATATGCCTGAATCGCCGATACGTAAGCTGGTACCACTAGCTGATAAGGCACGTTCAAAAGGCATTACGATATATCATTTGAATATCGGTCAACCAGATATCAAGACCCCTAAGGCAGGTATTGATGCGGCGCGTAATATTGATCGTGAAATATTGGAATACAGTCCCAGCGAAGGAATACTAAGTTTCAGGAAAAAACTTGTAGAATACTACGATCGTTTTAACATTAATGTGACCACTGATGATATAATTGTAACTACCGGTGGCTCTGAAGCTGTTCTTTTCGCTTTTATGGCTTGTCTCGATCCGGGAGATGAAATCATTGTGCCGGAACCTGCATATGCCAATTATACTGCTTTTGCAATGTCTGCCGGTGCAGTTATTAAACCTTTACTTTGTTCTATCGATACAGGTTTTGCTTTGCCCCCGGTTTCAGAGTTTGAAAAACTTATAACTCCAAAAACCAGGGCAATAATGATTTGTAACCCGAACAATCCAACCGGCTACTTATATACACAGCAGGAAATGAATCAGATACGTGATCTGGTCAAGAAATATGATTTGTATTTGTTTTCTGATGAAGTTTACAGGGAATTCTGTTATACAGGAGCTCCGTATATTTCTGCATTTCACCTTGAAGGCATTGAACAAAATGTTGTATTAGTTGATTCGGTTTCAAAGAGATACAGTGAATGTGGTATCAGAATCGGTGCACTGATTACTAAGAATAAGCAGGTCAGAAAGGATGTAATGAAGTTTTGCCAGGCAAGACTCAGCCCTCCTTTAATTGGCCAGATTGTAGCAGAGGCTTCCATTGATTGTTCTAAGGAATATATGCTTGAAATGTACAATGAGTATGTTGAAAGAAGAAAGTTTCTGATTGATGCAATCAATATGATACCTGGATGTTATACACCTATACCTATGGGTGCATTTTATACTGTTGCAAGGCTTCCTATTGATGATGCCGATAAATTTTGTGCCTGGTTACTTGATGAGTTTGAATATGAAGGTCAAACTGTTATGATTGCACCGGCTTCAGGTTTTTATACCACTCAGGATGTAGGCAGAGACGAAGTTCGTATGGCATATTGCATTAACAAGGAAAATCTTGCCAAAGCAATGGTTGTATTGCGAAAAGCTCTGGAAGTATATCCGGGTCGCACAATCTGATATGAGCTTTGAATCATTCATCGCAGGACGGATTTTTTTTAAAAAAAGTAATAACGTAAAAAAAACCGGTATAGCTGTAAGAATTGCAGTAATCGGTATAACTGTAGGATTGGCAATCATGTTGGTTGCTGTTGCAGTAGTCCTTGGTTTCAAACGTGAGGTTCGTGATAAATTGATTGGTGTCAGTTCACATGTTCAGATTACCAGCTATTATTCCAATTATACTTATGAAATGAGTCCGGTTGATTTGCCTGACTCTCTTATTCACAGGCTTGACACAATAAGCGGAGTTAAGCATATCCAGCGGATGTACACCAAACCCGGTGTTATCAAGACTGATAATGATTTTCAGGCTGTTGTATTTAAAGGCACAGATCAGGATTTTGACAAAACATTCCTTAGTGAAAGTCTTGTGAAAGGTGTTATGCCGGATTATAGTAAACCTTCAAATGATGTCGTTATTTCCGAATATATCTCAAAACTGCTAAATCTGGATATTGGTGATAGTTTTCTGGCATATTTTGTAAAGGAAGAAATACCTTATGTAAGAAAATTCAAAATTGCCGGTATTTACAACACGCACTTTTCGACATTTGACAAAGCATTTATAATTACTGATTACAGACATGTGGTCAGGCTGAATGAGTGGTTGCCCGGACAGGCATGCGGAGTAGAGATATTTTTTGATTCGATGGACACCTTCGATCAGACTGAAGACAAAGTTTTTGCAGAAATGAGCAAAATTGCATCTGAAAATGATGAAATATATTTTCTGAGAAACCTTTACGAAATGAATCCTGATCTTTTCGGCTGGCTGGATTTACTGGATATGAATGTAATCCTTATACTTGTTTTGATGGTACTGGTTTCAGGTTTTAATATTATTTCCGGTTTATTGATACTCATACTTGAGAAAACCAATATGATTGGAATACTAAAGGCTCTCGGCACATCAAACCGTAAAATCAGAAAAATATTTATCCATTATTCTACTTATCTGATATTAAGAGGCTTAATATGGGGTAATCTGATTGGCCTTTCGATATGTTTTATTCAGAAATACCTGCATATCTTTAAACTTGATCCTTCGATATACTACGTAGACTCTGTGCCTGTGGAAATGAATTTTATGATTATTCTGGCTATAAATGCCGGAACAATACTGGTTTCATTAATGGTTGTATTTATACCTTCATCGCTGATTTCCAGAATTCAACCAATTAAGGCTATAAAGTTTGACTAAATTATAGTAATTGCTCCGAATCCTGTGAGTACATTTCCGACTTTCTGCAGAAAAATACTAAATTAAAAAAGGTGCCCTTTTGAGGCACCTTTTATTTTATAGTACTGAATAAAGTATTACTTTTTGTTTTTGCTGTCTTCAACGATGGCGTCAATTACAGCAATAGCAATAACATTGACAATATCTCTGACTGAGCTTTCAACGTCAGTGAAGTGAATAGGCTTGTTAAGACCCATTTGGATAGGACCAATTGATTCAAAATCTGTCATTGACTGCAGAAGCTTGTAAGAAGCGTTTGCTGAACTTAGATTAGGGAAGATCAATGTGTTTACGTCCAGTCCTTTAAGTTTTGAGAATGGATAGATCTTGTCACGAATTTCTTTGTTCAAAGCAAAATTTACCTGCATTTCACCATCAATCGGGAGTTCCGGCATTTCCTGGTGAATCCTTTTAACTACTTCATGTACTGAAGCAGGGCTACCTGTCTGATCAGAGCCGAAGTTTGAATAAGAAAGCATGGAGATGACCGGTTCACGGGCAAAAAACTTAACAGTATTGGCGGCAAGTTTCACTGTATCCTGTAAGGTTTCTGCAGACGGGTGACGGTTTATTAATGTATCAGCAAGGAAGTATGTGCCTTTCTTACCATTAAAAATATGCATTGTTGCAAAATGATTGTAACCTTCACGAATGCCGATTACTTCTTTGGCAACTTTGATGGTGTTTGAATATTTTGTGTAAAGACCTGTTATAAAAGCATCAGCTTCACCGGTTTCAACCATCATCATACCAAAATAGTTTCTTTCAAACATTTTGTCTATGGATTCCTGATAGTTTGCACCTTCACGCGCACGTTTTTCAGCAAGAATGTGAGCGTAGCGTTCACGTCTTTCCTGCTGATTGTCATGACGAAGATTGACAATTTCTATGCCTTCAAGACTTAAATCAAGCTCTTCAGCCAGCTTGGTAATTCTTTCATCATTTCCAAGAAGAACAGGGTAGCAGATACCTTCGTTTTTAGCTTCAACAGCTGCTTTAAGCATATTCGGGTGGATACCTTCAGCAAAAACAACACGTTTAGGATTGCTGCGTGCAAGATCCATTATATTACGTGTAAAGCTGCTTTCATATCCCATTAACTGACGCAAATGATTTTTGTATCCTTCCCAGTCAGTAATTGGTGTTCTGGCAACGCCTGATTCAATAGCTGCTTTAGCAACAGCAACAGAAACCTCAGTAATCAGCCTTTGGTCAACAGGTTTAGGTATTATATAATAACGTCCGAATGAAAGTCTGTCAACATTATAAGCAGCATTAACAATATCAGGTACAGGTTCTTTTGCCAGACCGGCAATAGCTTTAACTGCAGCAAGCTTCATTTCTTCGTTTATAGCAGTGGCTTTAACGTCAAGAGCTCCACGGAAGATATATGGGAAACCAAGAACGTTGTTTACCTGGTTAGGATAATCTGAACGACCTGTAGCCATAATTACATCAGGGCGCGCATCCATTGCATCCTCATATGAAATTTCAGGTGTAGGATTGGCTAAAGCAAAAACGATAGGGTCTTTTGCCATGGCACGCACCATGTCTTTTGACAATACATTACCCTTAGAAAGTCCGAGGAAAACATCAGCACCCTTTATTGCATCATCAAGAGTCTTAATATCAGTTCTTGTTGTTGCAAACACTTTTTTGGATTCATTAAGGTCTGTTCTTTCAACTGAAATAACGCCTTTACTATCCAGCATAACAATGTTTTCTTTCCTGGCACCCAAAGCAAGATATAGCTTTGTGCAAGAATTTGCTGAGGCTCCTGCACCATTGACTACTATTTTAACTTCATCAATTTTTTTACCTGCTACTTCAAGAGCGTTTACAAGACCTGCACTTGAGATAATGGCAGTACCATGCTGGTCATCATGCATAAGAGGAATATCCAGCTCAGCTTTTAGTCTTTCTTCGATTTCAAAACACTCAGGAGCTTTAATATCTTCAAGGTTTATACCTCCGAAAGTAGGAGCAATAGCCTTTACTGCCTGAATAAATTTTTCAGGATCTTTTTCGTCGATTTCAATATCGAAAACGTCGATGCCGGCATATATTTTAAACAAAAGACCTTTGCCTTCCATAACCGGTTTGCCGGCAAGAGTGCCTATATCACCTAATCCGAGAACCGCTGTTCCATTTGAAATTACTGCAACCAGATTACCTTTTGAAGTATAATCATAAGCGGTCATAGGATCCTTCTGAATTTCTAGACATGGTTCTGCCACTCCTGGTGAATATGCAAGAGATAAGTCAGTTTGCGTACTATGTGGTTTTGTTGGGATAACCTCAATTTTGCCGGGTTTTCCCTGAGAATGATAGAGAAGGGCTGCTTCTCGTGTTATTTTTGCCATAGATGGTTAAGGATAACGAATGAATAAATACCTTTGAAAAAAAATTGTGCGAATGTACTCATTAATTTATAATATATCAATTATTTTGCTGTCAGAATAGAATAATAATAGTAAAATAACTATTTTTGTGACAAATTGTTAATAATCGATTTATGGGAAAGTTACTTGAAAGAATACAGGGAGGCAAAATACTGGTTTCTGACGGAGCCTGGGGCACATTTTTACAATCAAAAGGATTGCAACCCGGTGATTGCCCTGAGTTATGGAATATAGATCATTTTCAGGAAGTTGTGGATATTGCGCAGAGCTATGTCAGATCCGGCTCAGATATGATTGAAACCAATAGCTTTGGTGCTAACAGATTCAAACTTGAACATTTTGATCTTGAGGATGATGTTTATCTGATTAATAAAGCTGCTGCTGAAGCTTCACGTAAGGCTGCAGGGGCAGATGTTTTGGTTTTGGGTTCAATGGGTCCTACCGGTAAGTTTCTGATAACCGGAGAAGTCACGGAGGATGAACTTTTTGAAGCTTTCAGAATACAGGCAAAAGGTCTTTGGCATGGTGGAGCAGATGCTCTTGTTATTGAAACCATGACGGATATCGACGAAGCCGTTATTGCAGTACGTGCTGCAAAAACCACCGGACTTGATGTAGTGTGTACAATGACATTCGATGCTTTGCCTGATGGTACTTTCAGAAGTATGATGGGTGTTTCTCCTGCAGAAATGGTTGAACCTCTGTTGAATGCCGGTGCAGACGTTATCGGAAGCAACTGTGGAAATGGTTCTGCCGGCATGATTGAGATTATTAAGGAAATAAGAGCTGTCAATAATACAGTGCCCGTTCTGATACATGCTAATGCAGGATTACCAATTTTTGAAGATGGCATTACTATCTTTCCGGAAACTCCTGATTTTATGGCTTCACATGTAGAAGATATGATTGAAGCAGGCGTAAATGTGATTGGTGGTTGCTGTGGAACCACTCCGGATCATATTTCGGCGGTACGAAATAAAATAAATGTATGTAATACACTAAATATTTTACAATAATATTCAAATACATTATCTTCGTAGCTGAGATGTAAATAATTATTTGTAAAACAAAAAAATCTAATCATGAAAAGAAGTCAGATCTTCCTTTTAATTGTATTTTTATCCGTGTCATTATCAGTTGTTTCTGCTGAGAAGACAATGGTTGTGATAAAAGCCAGTGAAGGCAAAAATGTGATAAGTAAACATATTTACGGACATTTTGCCGAGCATCTTGGACATTGTATTTATGGTGGCATTTGGGTAGGTGAAGGCTCAGCTATACCTAATACAAATGGTTACAGAAATGATGTAATCGCTGCACTTAAAAAAATAAGCATTCCAAATCTTCGCTGGCCCGGAGGTTGTTTCGCTGACGAATACCATTGGAAAGACGGTATTGGTCCCAGATCAATGCGCCCTAAAATGATAAACACACATTGGGGTGGAGTAGTTGAAGATAATTCTTTTGGTACACATGAATTTCTTAATTATTGCGAACTGATTGGTACAGAGCCTTATATTTGTGGTAATGTAGGTAGTGGCACTGTTGAAGAGATGTCAAAATGGGTTGAATACATGACTTTTGACGGAGAATCCCCGATGGCAAATCTCAGAAAACAGAATGGTCGTGAGAAACCATGGAAAGTTAGTTTTTTTGGCGTCGGTAATGAAAACTGGGGTTGTGGTGGTAATATGACTGCTGAACACTATTCAGATTTGTATAAAAACTATGCTACATATTGTCGTGATTATGGAAGTAACAGGCTTCTTAAAATTGCAGGCGGTGCCAACTCTGCTGATTACAACTGGACTGATGTTCTGATGAAGAATGCCGGAGGACAAATGTGGGGTCTTTCATTACATAACTATACTGTTCCAAACGGCTGGGGTGACCCAAAAGGTAAAGGTTCTGCTACTAAGTTTTCTGAAGAAGAATATTTCATTACAATGCAGAAATGTCTGTTCATGGACGAGCTGGTTACCAAACATTCAGAAATGATGGACAAATACGATCCGGCAAAAAGGGTTTCATTATGTGTCGATGAATGGGGTGCATGGTATGATGTGGAACCGGGCACAAATCCGGGTTTTCTCTATCAGCAAAATACATTGCGTGATGCATTGTTGTGTGCAACAACGATGAATATTTTCCACAAACATTGCGACCGTGTCAAAATGGCAAATATCGCACAGATGGTTAACGTACTTCAGTCAATTATACTTACTAAAGACGACAAGATGGTGCTGACACCAACATATTATATTTATGATATGTATAAAGTGCATCAGGAAGCCGTTAATCTTCCTGTAGAAATGGTTTCACCATCATACACAGTCGGAGGTAAGAATATTCCTGCAATGAATGTAAGTGCATCAAGAGATGCATCAGGTGCTGTTCACGTATCTGTTGTAAACCTTGATCCAAAGAACAATTATTCTACTGTATGTAATCTTGCCGGCGTAAAAGGCAAAAATGTTACCGGGCAGATACTTACTGCAAAAGATTTATCAACTCACAACACTTTTGAAAATCCTGATCAAATCTTACTTGCTCAGTTTAAGGATATGAAATTTAAAGATGGTGAATTGAAGATAGATGTACCCGCTAAATCAGTTGTTACCATTGAAATCAAATAAAACCCTACAAGTTCATTTAGTTGTATATACAAGTTTGTTTACTTGTATATCTTAAACAACAGGATATCAGTGGTATAAAATATTTGATGCGGAATAATTAAAAAGCACTTGTACTTACAAGTGCTTTTTGTATTTTTGTGCGTTAAATGGGAATTTGTGTAAGATTTTTTCCCATCGCTTTCGATAGGATTATTAATAATGAGAGTTATTTAAAAATAAAAATATGGCAGTAGTCGTAATTATGCCCAAACAGGGGCAATCGGTTGAGAGTTGCATCATAACCGGGTTTAAAAAGCAAAAGGGTGATAAGGTTTCTAAAGGTGAGATTCTGTTTTCGTATGAGACAGATAAAGCTTCTTTTGATGAAGAATCTCCTGCAGACGGCACCATTCTTGAAATATTCTATAAAGAAGGTGACGAAGTTCCTGTACTTGATAATATGCTGGTAATCGGAAATCCCGGAGAGGATTTTTCAGCATTGCTTGGCGAAAGTGCACAAGCTGCACCTGCAGTTGAAAATGTAAAACCCACAGTTTCTGAAAATACTCCCTCTGGAGTAAAGGCACCTGAGAGCAATGTTTCCCTGCAGAATCAGCCTGTTAAAGATATGGCTTCAGTCAGTGAATTTGTTTCTCCGAGAGCTAAAAATCTCGCATCAAAAGAATCTGTTGACCCAAAAACGCTGAATGGCACAGGCCCTAACGGACGTGTAATCGAAAGAGACGTTTTATCCGCTCTCGAAAGTCGCCCGAAAATGACGCCACTTGCTAAAAAGATAGCAGCTGAACAAGGAGTTCAGCCTCAGGGTACAGGCTCAGGACTGGCAGGAACAGCAAAATCAACAGATCTTTCAGCGCCTGCCAACACTGTTTATGCAACTGATTTTGAGGACAGAAAAATATCCAATATGCGTAAGATTATTGCTAAGGCAATGCACTCTTCATTGCAGAATTCAGCACAGCTTACCCATCATTTAGGCGCTGATGCAAGACGCATACAGGATCTCAGGAAAAAATCAAAAAAAGCATTCGAAGAAGGCAAGCTTACTACAAACATAACACTTAATGATCTGGTTTGCTTTGCTGTAATTAAAGCCCTTAAAAAGTTCCCTAATGTAAATTCTCACTTCCTCGGTGAAACCGTAAGATTATTCAATAAAGTTCATCTCGGACTTGCCGTTGACACAGACCGTGGTCTGATGGTTCCCGTTGTAAAAAATGCAGATGATTTATCAATAATCGGTTTGGCAAATCAGCTCAAGGAGGTTGCCAATGCCTGCAGAAAAGGCGGCATAGCACCTGAACTTCTATCATCAGAAGCTGCATCATTCACGGTTTCAAATCTGGGAAATTACGGAGTTGAAATATTTACACCGGTAATCAATCTCCCGCAGTCAGCAATACTCGGAGTTAATACGATAGTTCCAAGGCCAAAAGATCTTGGAGATGGTGTTTATGGTTTCGTGCCATATATCGGATTAAGTTTGACATATGATCACAGGTCACTTGATGGCGGAGAAGCCACACGTTTCCTGAAACAAATTGCTATCGAGTTAGAGAATCTTGAATTAGACATATTTTAAAAACGTCAGAAAATGTACGATCTATTAATCATTGGCGGAGGTCCCGCAGGTTACGTGGCTGCTGAACGTGCAGGTCACAAAGGTTTAAACGTATTGTTGTTTGAAAAAAAGAGCATGGGCGGAGTTTGTCTTAATGAAGGATGTATACCTACAAAAACTCTGCTTTACAGTGCAAAGACATACGAAAATGCCCTGCATGGTGATAAATATGGTGTATTTGCCGAAAGCGTCCGTTTTGACTTCGGCAAGATTGCTGCCCGCAAAGACAAAGTTGTCAGAAAACTTGTTGCCGGAGTCGAAAGCAAGATGAAGTTAAATCATGTGACAGTTGTTAAGGGTGAAGCCATGATTGAAGGCAGGAGCTCAGAAGGAGTTAAAGTCAACTGTAACGGTGAAACATATATCGGAGCAAATCTTTTGATTTGCACGGGGTCGGAAGCCGCTGTACCACCTATCCCCGGACTTGCAGAAGCCGGAGACATTATAATGACCAACCGCGAGATACTTGCTCTCAAAGAACAACCTGCTTCCATCGTTATTATAGGCGGAGGCGTGATAGGAATGGAGTTTGCAAGTTTTTACAATAGTCTGGGAACAAAAGTTACCGTAGTAGAAATGCTTCCCGAGATACTTGGCGGTCTTGATTTTGAAATCAGTGCAATGCTGAGAGATATCTATTCAAAAAAAGGAATAAACTTCAACCTGAATGCCAAAGTTGTTAAAGTGGAAGGCAACAAGGTTATTTTTGAAAAGGACGGTGCTACTCAGTCTGTCGAAGGAGATAAGATACTTGTAAGTGTCGGACGCCGTGCCGTAACCAAAGGCTTCGGACTTGAAACCCTCGGAGTTGAGTTAAACAGGGGAGGTATTAAAGTTGACGAAAAAATGCGTACAAATGTATCGGGAGTATATGCCGCTGGTGATGTTACCGGTTTCTCACTGCTTGCACACACTGCAAGCCGCGAAGGAGAAGTCGTGGTCAACAACCTTACAGGTCGTAACGATATTATGCGTTATGATGCCATACCCGGTGTGGTTTACACAAACCCTGAAGTAGCCGGAGTCGGTTTGACTGAAGAATCAGCTAAAGCCAAGGGCATAGCTTATAAAATTGCCAAATTACCAATGGCTTATGCAGGACGTTTTGTCGCCGAAAATGAAGGTGGAAGCGGACTTTGCAAGGTCCTGATTGGTGAAAAATACGGAGAAGTACTCGGTGTTCATATGCTTGGAAATCCATGCAGTGAAATGATTTACGGCGCCTGTATGGCTATCGAGCAGGAAATGACCCTAAAAGAAATGCAGGAAGTTGTTTTCCCGCATCCTACAGTAAGTGAAATATTCAAAGAAACCATTTTTGCTTTTTAAAAAGAATAATTAAAAATATACAGAGATGCCAAAATCACAATTTATTGATCCTTCAGAGGTTCGCAAACCCGGAATGGTAGAGTTTCAACCAATCCCCGTCAATCAATATCAGAAAACTGTCAAGGATGAACTTGATAATTTCTCTAAGGAAGATTTTAAAAACATGTACCATGATATGGCTCTGATTCGTGAGTTTGAAACCATGATCAACCTTATCAAAACAAAAGGTGAATACAACGGAACAGCATATAACCATCCGGGCCCTGCGCACTTGTCTATCGGACAGGAATCTGCAGCAGTAGGTATGGCCTGGACGCTTACAGTGGATGACTTTATTTTCGGCAGCCACCGTAGCCACGGTGAAATCATAGCAAAAGGCATGAGTGCAATTCACCAGAGTGATGATGCATACCTTATGGATGTAATGACCAACTTCTTTGACGGAGCAATCCTTAAAGTCGTAAGCAAAGACTTTAACGGAACCACAAAAGAACTTGCACGCCGTTTTCTGATCTATGGTACACTGGCAGAAATATTTGCACGTGAGAACGGTTTCAACAAGGGACTGGGAGGTTCAATGCATGCTTTCTTCACTCCGTTTGGTGTATATCCGAATAATGCCATTGTAGGTGGATCAGGTGATATCGCAGTGGGTGCAGCACTATATAAAAAGGTTAACCGTAAAAAAGGCATGGTCGTGGCAAATATCGGGGATGCATCAATGGCATGCGGTCCTGTATGGGAAGGTTTGACCTTTGCAGCTATGGACCAGTTCAACCAGCTTTGGGAAGGTGACATGAAAGGTGGTCTGCCTATCATAATTAACATAATGGACAACCAGTATGGTATGGGCGGTCAAACCTGTGGAGAAACCATGGGCTACAATATTGCTGCCAGGATAGGTGCAGGTGTCAATGATGACCAGATGCATGCAGAACGTGTGGATGGTTACAATCCATTAGCAGTTATCGATGCATACAAACGCAAACGCAAACTAATCGACGAAAAGCAAGGTCCTGTACTGCTTGATGTTCTTACATACCGCTATAGCGGACACAGCCCTTCTGATGCTTCATCTTATCGTACAAAAGAAGAAGTTGCAGCTTGGGAAGAACAGGATTGTATCCAGACATTCGGAGAACAAATGATTGAAGCTGGTGTTGCATCTCAGGCAGATCTCGACTCAATACAAAAAGATATAAAGGATCTTGTATATGAAACTTTCCTGAAGGTAATTGATGATGAGATTTCTCCAAGGATGAACAATCCTCAGGTCATTGCCGACATGATGTTTTCAAACGGTTCTGTAGATTCTTTCTCAGATGCTAAACCTGATGTATTACAAACACTTGAAGAAAATTCACGCGTAAAGAAAATTGCCTCAAAAGAGCGTTTTGCATTTGATGCAGATGGCAAACCATTCAGTAAAATGAAACAATTCCAGCTACGCGACGGTATTTTCGAAGCAATAATTGACAGATTTTACAAAGACGCTTCACTTGTAGCTTATGGTGAAGAAAACCGTGACTGGGGAGGTGCATTTGCAGTATACGGAGGAATGACTGAAGCTCTGCCTTACCACAGACTGTTCAACTCACCTATTTCAGAAGCATCGATTGTCGGTACCGCTATCGGTTATGCAATGTGTGGTGGCAGGGTTATACCTGAAATTATGTACTGCGACTTTATCGGCCGTTGTGGTGACGAACTATTCAATCAGCTGCCCAAATGGCAGGCAATGAGCGGAAACGTACTTAAGATGCCTGTTGTTTTACGTGTTTCTGTAGGCTCAAAATACGGTGCACAACACTCACAGGACTGGACTTCATTTATCGCACAGGTTCCGGGCATAAAAGTATGTTTCCCTGTAACTCCTTATGATGCAAAAGGTTTGATGAACAGCGCATTACAGGGTACTGATCCTGTCGTTTACTTTGAAAGCCAGCGTATATACGAAATAGGAGAACAATTCCATAAAGGCGGTGTACCTGAAGGTTATTATGAAATACCTTTTGGCGAACCTGATGTAAAGAAAGAAGGTAAGGATATCACATTCCTGACAATCGGTTATACTTTGTATCCTGCTCTTGAAGCAGCCAAAATACTTGAAGAAAAATACGGCATGAGTGTTGAAGTGATTGATGCCCGCTCAATGGTGCCATTCAATTACGAGAAAGTAGTTGAGTCTGTTAAGAAGACAGGTAAAATTATTGTAGCAAGCGATGCATGTGCCCGTGGTTCATTCCTGAATGATCTTGCAGCCAATATCGGGACACTTTGCTTTGACTATCTTGATGCTCCGGTTTCTGTGCTTGGTTCCCGTAACTGGATCACTCCTGCATACGAACTTGAAAAATCATTCTTCCCGCAGGTAAGCTGGTTCCTTGATTTGATTAACGAAAGGATTCAACCACTGCCGGGTCATATTTCAGGAGAAAACTTTACTGATGCCGAGATTATCCGTCGTGCTAAACTTGGAGTTTAAATCAAATAGAAAGTTGTTATTATGACATCAAACATAAAGAAGGTCAATGCCCATTTGCATACTCCATATTCATTCAGCGCATTCAGGGACATAAATCAGGCTCTTGATATGGCTGTTAATGAGGGTGTTTCAGTCGTGGGCATAAATGACTTTTATACTGCGGATGGTTATGAAAAATGGGATAAAGGCTGTAAAGAGCGTAAACTTTATCCACTTTTCAATATTGAATTTATCAGCCTGAATGAAGAAGACCAGAAAGCCGGATTAAGAGTTAATGATCCGGGAAATCCCGGTCGTACATATCTGAGTGGCAAGGGACTCGCTAATCCTTTTAAACTATCAGAACCGTATCTTAATAAGCTGATGGGTGTACGTGCTGAAGCCAATCTGCAGGTTGAAAAGATGTGTGAAAAACTAAATGAAGTACTTGACTCCGTTGAGGCCGGTTTCAGACTGGATATTGACTGGATAAAAGATTCTTTAACTATGGGTTCTGTTCGTGAACGTCATTTGGCAAAGGCATTACGCATGAAAGTTTACGAAGCATGCGACAATGATGAGGCTTCCATAAAAGAATTATTCACAAGGATTTTTGGAGGAAAGGAACTTAAATCTGCGGTTTCAAATGAAGCAGGAGTAGAAAACGAAATACGTGGAAACCTCCTCAAGGCAGGTGGTGCAGCATTTGTACCTGAAGATGCGAAGGCATTTCTTCCGATGAAAGATGTTTGTGAAATTATCACAGCAGCCGGTGGTATCCCGACATATCCATTTCTGGCAGATGATGCAAAAGGCGGATATACTGATTTTGAGGGAGATCTCGTGAAAGTTGCCGAAACACTCACCGAAAGAGGATTTCACTCTGTAGAGTTTATTACAACCAGAAACGATGTGGCTTTACTTGAAAAATACGCCTCATACCTTGATGAAAAAGGTTTTGTTGTAACTTTTGGGAGTGAACATAATACTCCTGCAATGGAGCCTGTTGAATTGTTTGCAAGAAACGGTGCTGAGTTAACCGAAAACCTTAAGAGAATCAATTATGAGGGAGCTTGTGTAATAGCAGCTCACCAGTATGTGGTTTCACAGGGATTACCGGGATATATAAATGCGGAAGGATTAGCTGACAGAAGCAAGAAGAGCGAGTATATCAAATTGGGAGATCAGTTAATATCATCATTGATAAATGGCTGATTTGATGATTGTGACTTTGGTTAAAGCAAAGTCAGTTCATTAATCAAAAAAGTTCATATGAAACAAATACAGGAATTAATAGAAATATCACGATTTTACGGTGCTGACAATCGTTTTGTGATAGCAGGAGGTGGAAACACTTCTTACAAAAATGACGAAAAAATCTGGGTGAAAGCCAGCGGATCAGCACTTGCAACTATTACAGAAGATGGATTTGCCGTACTTGACAGAGCAAAACTTAAAGTCCTGTCTGAGCGTGAATACAGCAATGATGCTTCTGAACGTGAGGAGCAGGTCAAGAATGACCTTGCTGCTGCTACCTTGACCAAAGGCAAGCGCCCATCAGTAGAAACATCCATGCACAATGCCATTGGTTTCAGCTTTGTAGTGCATTTGCATCCGACTCTTGTAAACGGTCTGATGTGTGCTCAGGATGCAGAAACTCAGCTTAAAAAACTGTTTGGAAACCAGGCACTGTATATACCTTATACTGATCCCGGCTATGTTTTATTTAAAAAAGTAGAGGAATCAATTATAAATTACAGAAATACTGAAGGTAGTGAGCCCTCTGTTATCTGGCTTCAGAATCATGGGATATTTGTTGCTGCCGATACAATTGAGGAAATCAAGGCTGTATATACAGACATCATTGAAAAACTTGAGAAGGTTGTTGTAAATCCGTTGCTAAACGAACCAAGACCGACTTGTGCCTGTACAGAACAAACCGTGCCTGCAATCAGGATGATTCTGTCTGAAAACGGACTAAAAACAATGAAAGTCCGCAAAAATGCGTTGGTTAAGCATTTTTATGACAATGAAGCAAATTATGCTTCAGTCATGAGACCATTTACCCCCGATGCCATAGTTTACTGTAAGTCTAATTATATCCATATCGATAAAGAACAGCCTGAAGATATCATAGCAGATGCTCAGGTTAAAATCAGGGAGTTTACTTCAAAATTTGGTTACCAGCCAAAAGTAATCCTGATTAAAGGTATTGGTATTGTGGCTGCCGGTGACAATGCTGCCCAGTGTGACATCATACTGGACGTTTTTGAAGATGCGATGAAGATAGCATGGCTTGCAAATTCATTTGGCGGTCCTCACCCGATGTCACAAAAACAAATCGATTTCATTGACAACTGGGAAGTAGAAAATTACAGAAGAAGTGTTGCTGCAGGTGGAGCTTCAGGTCGTGCCGAAAACAAGACTATAGTTGTAACCGGTGCAGCCCAGGGTTTCGGCGAAGGTATAGCAAGATGCCTTTTACTTGAAGGTGCGAATATTGTAGTAGCAGACCTCAATGAAACCGTAGGTATGGCAACTGTCGGGAACTTCAACAAACTTGCAAAGAGTAACCGGGCCATTTTTGTAAAGACAAATGTTGCTGAGGTGCAAAGTATTGAAAATCTTGTGCATGAAACTGTTTGTAATTTTGGAGCCGTTGACTGCCTTATAAGCAATGCAGGAGTACTCAGAGCCGGAGGTCTTGAAGATATGACACCCGAGGTCTTTGAATTTGTTACAAAGATTAATTACAGCGCATATTTCTATTGCTCCAAAGTATTCAGTCGTGTAATGAAACTTCAGACTAAATATTCCCCTGCTTATTATGCAGACATAATCCAGATTAATTCAAAATCAGGATTGAGAGGGAGTAAAGCGAACTTTGCATATGCAGGCGGAAAATTCGGAGGAATAGGTCTTACTCAGTCTTTTGCCCTTGAACTTGCTCCTTACAGGATTAAAGTTAATTCTATTTGTCCGGGGAATTTTTATGAAGGACCACTCTGGAGTGACCCCGAAAATGGTTTGTTTGTACAATACCTTAATGCAGGCAAAGTACCGGGAGCGAAGACAATAGAAGATGTTAAAGATTTTTACCTGGCTCAGGTTCCGATGAAAAAGGGATGTTCGCCTGAAGACGTTACAAAAGGTGCACTTTATCTTATGGAACAAACTGGTGAAACCGGTCAGGCTTTGCCTATAACCGGTGGTCAGGTAATGTTATCCTAAAAAATAGAAAATGTGTATGAAACGAGCATACTTAGATGAAACTTTAAGATATTGGTTATTTTGGGTATGCGGCGTTCCATACGGCTTTAGTGTTAAAAATAAAAAAGGTGTATGAAAACCAAAGCAGTCAGACTATATGGCAAAAAAGACCTTCGTCTCGAAGAATTTGAATTGCCTGAAATAAAAGATAATGAGATACTTGCCAAAGTTATAACGGATAGTTTGTGTATGTCATCATACAAAGCTGCGAGTCAGGGCACAGATCACAAACGTGTGCCGGATGATGTTGCTGAAAATCCTGTTATTATTGGGCATGAATTTGCCGGAGAACTCGTTGAAGTCGGTAAAGAATGGGCTTCAAAGTTTAAAGCCGGAGACAAGTTTTCCATTCAGCCTGCCATCAACTATGAAGACGGACCTGTCGGAATACTAAGTGCACCGGGATACAGCTACAAACACATCGGAGGTGATGCAACTTACGTCATTATACCAAATGAAGTGATGGAAAAGGATTGTCTTTTACCATATAATGGAGAGGGCTTTTACCCTGCATCTCTTGCTGAACCATTATCATGTGTAATTGGAGCAATGCATGCAAACTATCACCTTACGCCCGGCAGCTACATTCACAAAATGGAGATTGTCGAAAACGGCAAGATGGCAATTCTGGCAGGAGTAGGACCCATGGGACTTGCTGCTATCAATTACGTTTTGAACCGTGAAGACCGCCATCCCGGACTTTGTGTGGTAACTGATGTTGATCAGGTACGTTTGGACAGGGCAGCGAGTCTTTATACAGTTGAATTTGCAAAATCAAAAGGTATTGATCTGAGATATGTAAATACAAGAAACATGGCAAATCCTGTTGAAGAACTCAAAGCACTGACAGGAGGAGAAGGTTTCAACGATGTTTTTGTATTTGCTCCTGTAAAACCGGTTGTTGAACAGGCTGATGCAATCCTGGCGTTTGATGGTTGCCTTAATTTCTTTGCCGGGCCAAGTGATCCTCAGTTTAGTGCGATGTTCAATTTCTACAATGTACATTACGCTTACACTCATGTAGTTGGCACAAGTGGCGGTAACAATGATGATATGGTTGAGGCTCTTGATCTAATGTCAAAAGGACTTGATCCTGCAGGGCTCGTTACTCATATCGGAGGGTTAAATGCCGTAGCTGATGCAACACTTCATCTCCCTGAGATACCCGGAGGTAAAAAGCTGATATATACCCATATAGATATGCCTTTGACTCCGATAACCGATTTTGCCAAATTAGGTGAAACCAATAAAGCATATAAAACTCTTGCAGGTATTTGTGATAAGAACAATGGTCTGTGGAGTGTTGAAGCGGAAACATATTTGTTAAGAAACCCCGCTGATTTCCGGTAAAATATTACCCCTTTATTTTACTGTAATGGAGGCTTTCTCTTTTTCAGGATTCAAAAAGTATTGAAACTTTCTGAAGCCGTCGCATGAAAAAGAGAAAGCCTTCAGCTATATTTGTATTTATCAATTAAGAATTTCAACTATTATGCCTGAGAGCCACAATAATAATATGTCACCAACTGCCGGTCATTTATCTGTTTCAAACAAATATGTCATACTTGGCATAACGATGGTTGCCAACTTCTTTAACCCTTTTACAGGATCAGCAGTAAATATTGCCTTACCAAGGATTTCCGCAGAATTCGGGCTGAATGCAGTTATGATGAGTTGGGTCACGATGGCATATTTACTATCAGTTGCAGTATTTCTTTTGCCGATGGGTAAAGTTGCTGACCAACTTGGAAGAAAAAGCATATATGTATGGGGAAACCTTGTTTTCATGCTTGCTTCATTTGTTTGTGGTTTTTCAGGCACTGGGACTGCGTTGATAATTTCCCGTTTATTGCAGGGAATTGGAGGTTCGATGATGGTTGCTACAAGTATGGCAATACTGATGTCTGCCTTTGAACCTCACGAGAGAGGTAAAGTTATTGGACTGAACGTGGCTTCTGTCTATCTGGGTCTATCTTCGGCTCCTGTGCTTGGAGGCATTTTGACTCAATATCTTGGTTGGAGAAGCCTTTTCATAATAAATGGCGGCGTATCGGTAATCGTCGCGATAGCAATAATAATTGCTCTTAAAACAGAATGGAAAGACGATAAAAAATCAGCATTTGACTGGAAAGGTGCACTAATTTATATACCGTCAATGTCTATGATGATGTATGGTTTTTCAAAACTGCCTGAGACATCTGCTATTATTTTACTCATAGCCGGTATTACCGGTTTGGTGTGGTTTGTAATGGTTGAGCTAAAAGTCGCAAATCCTGTACTTGAGGTTGCGATATTCAGGAAAAATCTGGTTTTTACATTCTCGAATATATCTGCTTTTATAAATTATGCAGCAACTTTCGCGGTTTCGTTCCTGCTCAGTCTTTATTTACAATACGCAAAAGGTCTTTCACCAAGGGATGCCGGAATGTTTCTTATGGTTCAGCCTGTACTTATGGCAATAGTTTCAGTTTTTTCTGGCAGAATATCCGACAAAATTAATCCAAAGTTTTTGTCATCGATTGGGATGGCAATCAGTGTAATTGGTTTGCTTATGATGTCTTTACTGACACTGGACTCAGGTAATATTCTGATTATATCAGCTTTAGGTGTATTGGGACTTGGTTTCGGCATATTTTCATCTCCTAATACCAACGTTGTAATGAGCTCTGTTCCTCACAAATATTATGGTGTAGCATCAGCAACTCTTTCGACAATGAGAAATGTTGGGATGATGTTCAGTATGGCTCTTGCAACGCTTGCCGTGCATGTTTTTGTTGGTGAAAAACCCATTAGTGCAGATACTGTCACAGACTTCATGAAAGCTTCAAAAATTATTTTCCTGCTATTTACATTTTTATGTACCATTGGTGTTTTTACTTCATTGAGTAACACAAAAAGAAAAGTTGAAGAGTAGAGGTCGGTTATTTGTTAAAAATGATACCAAAATTTTCAATTTAGACATAATTCATCTTTTGCCACTTGGCAGAGTTAAACAAAATAGCTTATTTCAAACATTAATTTTTTCTCTAAAGTAGTATTTAACGCAGCATGCCAAACATCCAATCTATCATTAAGCTTTGACTAAGCATGCTCGTTTCATATCAAAAAAGAAAGCCGGATGTCGGATAATATACTATAAATTAGTTCTGTCCGGGCATATTTGTTTCATAAACCGGATTACAGCCGCTTGCTATGAATACCGGTTTCGTTTAAATTATTTAATTATAACTGTTGAAAGTAAATTTATTTATGGTTGATTTTAAAAAGTTTCTCCACAAAAGTCTGTTGATTATTCCTCTATTTACGTGTAGCTTACTCAATGCTCAGGTTGCTGATAGCGGCAGGTATCCTTTTCAGAATCCTGCTTTGCCTGTAGCCCGGAGAGTAGATGATTTGATGAAACTACTGACTGCCGATGAGAAGATAGGTTTGATGATGGATAGTTCAAGACCGGTTCAGCGTCTTGGCATAAAACAATACAATTGGTGGAACGAAGCGCTTCACGGAGTAGGTCGTGCAGGTCTTGCCACTGTTTATCCCCAGGCAATCGGTATGGCAGCATCATTTAACGATGAGGCTGTCGAAAGAGCATTCATAAGCGTTAGTGATGAAGCCAGGGCCAAATATAACGAGTTCAGTAAAACAAACGATTTCAGAAGATATCATTGTCTTACCTTCTGGACACCCAATATCAATATTTTCAGAGATCCCAGATGGGGACGCGGCCAGGAAACCTACGGTGAAGATCCATATCTTACAACCAGAATGGGTGTAGCCGTTGTCAACGGACTTCAGGGACCGAAAGGTTCTGATTATGATAAACTGCATGCCTGCGCCAAACATTATGCTGTTCACAGCGGGCCTGAGTGGAACAGACATTCATTTGATGCAAAAAACATTTCACCAAGAGATTTATGGGAAACCTATCTGCCGGCTTTTGAAGCTCTGGTAAAGGAAGCAGATGTTAAACAGGTTATGTGTGCCTACAACAGATATGAAGGTAAACCCTGTTGTGGCAGCGATCAGTTGCTTACAAGTATTTTAAGAAATCAATGGGGCTATAAACATTTGGTAGTCAGTGATTGCGGAGCGATAGATGATTTTTACCAAAAAGGCAAGCATGAAACACATCCGACTGCTTCAGAAGCATCAGCTGCAGCTGTAATTGCCGGAACAGATGTTGAATGCGGCTCATCATATTACTCTCTTAAAGAAGGACTTGCAAAAGGATATATTACTGAAGAACAACTGAATACAAGCGTAAGAAGATTGCTTACATCCCGCTTTGAACTTGGTGAAATGGATGATCCTTCCCTGGTAAGCTGGTCAAAAATAGCTATAGATACAGTTGATTGTCCTCTTCATAAACAGCTTGCACTTGATATGGCTCGTCAATCAATGACACTTCTGATGAACAAAAACAATATCCTCCCATTAAAGAAGAAAGGTTTAAAAATAGTTGTGATGGGACCAAATGCAAACGATTCCGTAATGCAATGGGGCAATTACAATGGCACGCCGGGTCATACTGTCACTATACTTGATGGTATCAGACAGAAAATTGGTGATGTTGAATACATTAAAGGATGCGATCTTGTAACCAACCATACTTTTATTTCATCTTTTGGCAAATTAAAATGTGAAGGCAACAAGAAGGGCATGCTTGCTAAATACTGGAATAATACCGATTTTTCAGGTACTCCTGTTGCAACACAAGTATTGTCAGAACCTTTTGTCCAGAATGCCGGTGGTAACACAGCTTTCGCTCCTGATGTAAACATAACAGATTTCAGTGCATCATATACTGCTGAATATTATGCAGATAAAGATGAAGAAATAGCATTTGAAATAGGTGGGCGCAATTCCACTCTTTATATAAACGGGGCAAAATGTATCGCCCCGAGAAGCAATCAAACAGTTATCTATAAACTAAAAGCTGAGCAGGGCAAGACTTATCAGATTGAAGTGAAATTCTCCACTCAAACAGGTAGAGTTGCATTTGTTGACTTTAATCTTGGCAATTATATTGAAATACCCGCTTCTGTTGCTGCTGAAAAAGCTAAGGACGCTGATATCGTAATATTTGCAGGCGGCATTTCGCCAAGACTTGAAGGCGAAGAAATGATGGTTACTTATGATGGTTTCAAAGGTGGGGACAGGACTGATCTTGAACTGCCAAAAGTACAGCGTGAATTAATGCAAACTCTTAAAAAGGCAGGAAAGAAAGTCATATTTGTTTCATGTTCAGGATCATCTCTTGCATTAGTTCCTGAGGCAGAGAGTTGTGATGCAATACTTCAGGCATGGTATCCCGGACAAGCCGGAGGTACGGCTGTCGCGGATGTGTTGTTCGGAGATTACAATCCTGCAGGCAGATTACCTGTAACATTCTATAAGTCGGTAAATCAATTGCCAGATTTTCAGGATTATTCCATGTCTGACAGGACTTATCGTTATTTTAAAGGTAGTCCGTTATTTTGCTTTGGACACGGCCTGAGTTATACAACATTTGAATATGGTAAAGTGAGCCTCAATCAAAAACCAAAAGCAAAAAAAATAAAGAAACCTCTCCAGCTTACTGTAAAAGTTAAGAATACCGGAAACATTGATGGAGATGAAGTAATACAGGTGTATCTTAAAAACCATCAGGACCCCGAAGGCCCCATTAAAATGTTACGTGCATTCAAGCGTGTACCATTAAAAGCCGGAGAGTCAAAAGCTGTCACAATAGCATTAAAAGACAATACTTTTGAATGTTTTGATACAGCTACCAAACAAATGATGGTGAAACCGGGGAAATATGAATTGCTGATAGGTGGTACATCTGATGACAGTAAATTGAAGAGTATTTCTGTGGAGCTGAA
>CAZCPI010000021.1:15975-24276 GCA_964500535.1 uncultured Bacteroidales bacterium | reverse complement strand
GTATTTGTTTCCGACTTATGGGATCAGAGTTTCTTCTTTTTCAAACGCCCTGAATCATATAATGAGAAATCAGTTCAGAAATTCTGGAAACCCGAGACGAATGCAATGCTTCTGGAGTACTGCGATCTTTTAGAAAAAAATGAAGACTTCAGTATTCAGTTCCTCGAAGAATTGACTAATAACTGGATTGCCGAAAAAGAGTATAAATCGGGTGCGGTTTATAATTCACTGAGAATCGCGATAGTGGGTGAAGGCAAAGGTCCTCATCTGTTTGATATTGTGGTTTTACTTGGCAGGGAGGAGTCTTTATACAGAATCAGGAAAGCGACTGAAGTTCTTTAATACAACTCTTTAATGTACAATACAGGCATTTCAATATATTCTTTCCTTTTCAGACTGGTTGCTTTATTTCACAAAAAGGCTTCCAAAATGGTTAAGGGCCATAAAGAAACCTGGAGTATTCTTGAGAATAAAATTGACAGAAACAGGAAATGGTTATGGTTTCATGCTGCATCTCTCGGGGAATTTGAGCAAGGCAGACCGATAATTGAGAAAATCCGTGCTTCAGGTAAGGATTACGCGATACTGGTTACATTTTATTCTCCTTCCGGTTATGAAGTTCGTAAAAATTATTCAGGAGCGGAAATAGTATGCTATCTACCTTTTGACAGGAAAAACAATGTAAAAAAGTTCGTTGAAAAGGTTAATCCCTGTATGGCTTTTTTTATAAAATACGAGTTTTGGCCTAATTATCTTAAAGAGCTTCAAAGCAGAAAAGTACCGACATATCTGGTTTCTGGGATATTCAGAGAAGATCAGGCATTTTTTAAACCCTGGTTCAAATCATACAGGTCTTTACTTAATACTTTCACACATTTTTTTGTACAGGATCAAAATTCGGTGGACTTGTTAAAATCCGTGGATTTTTCTGATAATGTTACTATTTGCGGTGATACAAGATACGACAGGGTTATTGAAATCTGTGACAATTCAAAAAAACCCGATTTATTCGAAACTTTCAGAGCTAAATGTGTATCATCAGGAAATAAAGTTTTAATCGCAGGAAGTTCATGGCCAAAAGATGAATTGGTATTTCTGCCTTATTTTAACAACCATAATGATCTTAAACTGATTATTGCACCCCATGAAATACATGAAGAGCATCTTAAAAGTATTGAAGCTCAGCTTACACGTCCGTACATACGCTATTCAAAAGCCGGTATTGATGATATAAATAAATATGATTGCGTTATTATAGATTGTTTCGGACTATTGTCATCTGTTTACAGATACGGAGATATTGCATATATTGGCGGTGGTTTTGGAGTTGGCATACATAATACACTTGAGGCTGCTGTATATGGGATTCCGGTAGTTTTTGGTCCAAATTATGGTAAATTTATTGAGGCTAAAGAGCTGATTTCATGCGGCGGTGGTTTCACCGTAAAAAATGAGAACGAATTTATAAGTCTTATGGAAAAGTTTCTTTCATCTCAATCGTTTTTGTCTGAAACCGGTATTAACGCCGGTGAAATGGTTAGAAAAGGAGCAGGTGGAACGAACAGGATTATTAAATTTCTTGATTTATAATCAAACACCACGATAAGAAAATGGAAAAGACTTTAAAGGAAAAAACCACTACGGCTTTAATCTGGAGTTTCATCGATAAATTCGGACAACAGATTATATATTTTGCCACAGGTATTTTCCTCGGACGTCTTCTTTCACCTGATGATTACGGCCTTACCGGCTCATTAATGATTTTCATTGCAATTTCAACATTACTTGTCGGAAGCGGATACGGAAGAGCAATAATGAATCGCCCTCAGCTGAGAGATAGTGAGCTGGCTACAGTTTACAATTATAATGTAATCGTCGGATTGTTACTTTATGCAATTCTGTTTTTTTGTGCTCCGCTTATTGCAGATTTTTATAACCAGCCTTTGCTGAAACCAATTTCAAGAATACTCTTTCTGAACATTATCTCAACCTCACTCCTTAACGTTCCTGAAATCATCCTGACTAAAAAGATGGATCTTAACAGTATCGCTAAATCAAGTGTTTTTGCTCTGTTTCCATCCAGTATAATTGCTGTGATTGCTGCATTTATGGGATATGGAGTCTGGGCACTGGTGATCCAGTCTGTAATGTTCACTTTCCTGAAAATGTTATTTTATAATTATTATTCGGGTTGGAAACCAAAAAAAGGTTTTGACAGGGGATTACTCAAGGAATTGTTCCCTTTCAGCATAAGAGTACTCATAATAAACCTCATTAATGCAATTGCCAATAATATCTATTATCTCATAATTGGTAAGGTTTATAACATGTCTCAGACAGGTTTCTTCACTCAGGCCAATAAATATCAGGACATTCCTACGGGGCTTATAAATAATACCTTCAGATCTGTTTCAATGCCATTGCTGGCGGGAGTAAATGATGATAAGGAAAGGATGAAGAGGGTATTGAGGAAACTCATCAAAACTGTTGCATTCATAGCTTTCCCGGTACTTATGCTGATGGTCCTGATAGCCAGACCTATGTTTATTTTTCTTATTACTGACAAATGGCTTCCATCAGTTCCCATATTTCAGATACTCTGTATTTCAGGTATTTTTATGGTTTTCAATAATGTAATTCAGGAATCTATTTTGTCAAAAGGCAAATCAAAGGAATTGCTTTATGTTGAAATTGTAAAAAAGTCTGTACTGATTGGGCTTATATTACTAACATTCAATAAAGGCTTGATTTGGATGGCTGCAGGCTGGGCTTTTTCATGGTTTATATCTCTTGCTCTTTCTCTTTTTCTCAGCTGGAAGATTGTAGGCTACTCATTGATCGAGTTTTTCAGAGATTGTTTTTCTTATTTCATCATTTCGATTCTGCTTTGCGTTGCAGCGTGGGGTTTCACAAGATATATAGATAACAATCTTTTGTATCTTATAGCATCCGGCAGTTTTGTTGGGATTCTCTACCTGGTAATTTGTCGTATTTTCAGGCTTGAAACGTTTATGGAAATGTACGAATGGGCGATTAAAAAGATTAAAAAATAATATATGAACTGGATTAAAAAAGGACTGATTTATTGTCCTGAGGGAAAAAACGGATTTGATGTTTCTCATTGCCACAAACCTACTCCGCTTTTTATTGATAATAATACACTCAGAGTTTATTTCGGGGTTCGTGACGGTAATGGTAAAACCCGGACAACCTTTGTTGACGTTGATCCGAAAGATCCCGGGAAGGTAATTTATATCCATGACAAACCGGTATTGGATTTAGGCAAGATTGGTGCATTTGATGACAGCGGAGTAAACGTTTGCTCATTGGTTCGTAAAGACGATCTTGTTTATATGTATTTTATCGGCTGGAACCCGAGTACAACAGTTCATACAAGAAATTCAATAGGCCTTGCAGTCAGTCACGACAACGGACTTACTTTCACAAGATTATATGATGGATCTGTATTAGACAGGTCTAAAGATGAGCCATATTATACTGGTGCTGTTGATGTATTATTTGAAAATGGATCATGGCAAATGTGGTACACTTCAGGTACTGAATGGAAAATGATTAACGGGAAACCTGAAATCTATTATCACATTAAATATGCTACTTCGGAAAACGGAATAGACTGGATCAGAAATAATGTAAGTTGTATAATCCCTTCAACTCCGCTGGAAGCAACTGCAAGACCCAGTGTAATTAAAGACGTTGTTGACGGAAAAGATATCTATAGAATGTGGTACAGTCGCAGAGACCTGCTCGATTTCAGAACTGATTCGAAGCACGATTACAGGGCTGGATATGCTGAATCTGCCGATGGAATCAACTGGAAACGTATGGATGAATCTACAGGAATAGATGTTTCTCCTGAAGGATGGGATTCACTTGCTATTGCATACCCATATGTTATCAGGATCTACGGTAAATTGATTATGTTGTACAACGGCAACGGATTTGGTAAAACAGGATTCGGATATGCTGTTGAGGAATAAGTTTAATCAGGAAAACCTTTTTTTAAGTTTAACCTTAAAGTCAAACAGAGATGTCTTGATTTGACTACTCAAAGGATTTCTGAAATATTCTTTTACTTTTTTTTCAATTTCCGGATTAATAAACAGAGCAAACGGATAAATAGAAACCTGCTCTTTTTCATTTATCTCCTGTTCCATAAACCTGTCGTTGTTTCCACAATGTTCTCCGGATCCGTCCCAGCCTGTATTCAACACCAGAGATTTGCATGGATAAGTGCATAGCATTTTCTTTTCATACATATAATATGAAATCTTGGTATCTCCCCAGGATAAGCCCTGTCTGGTCATGCGCTTCAGATTAAAAGCAACCTTTTGCAAATACTTTGAATATGACCTGTAAACTATACCATTAAAATCAGGTGTTCTGTATTCGTCAAGATATTTAAGATATTTATCTTTCCAGGTAGCCCATCCGTTGGCAGAAATATGATTCATGAAATAAACATCATATTCATAATCCTTTGGAATACTGATATTTAAGGTGTAACCACATATAGCGAAGACAGACGGCTCATCTTTGAATCTCGAAAGTCCATCGTTGATAAAAGACAAAAACATCGGCGAAACCACGTTGTCATCTTCCATAAATATCTGGCAATCATACTTTTCATAAATTGACAACCTAGCATCCATTATCGATGCAAAAGATCCTTTATTATCTTCCCATGCAATCAGGTTAACAGATTTAAAACCACTGATTGAACGCACATAATCCCGGACTTTTTCTATTGCTTCTTTATGCTGAGGTACTGCCGGAGCGTCGGAAACAATAAATAAATCAGTTTCACGAGCGAGTTCGTTTTTGAGAAGAGAGTCGATGCATCTTTTCAAATGCTCCAAACGGGTATATACAGATATCAATAATGGTGCAGCCATATAATAATAATCAGACCGGACGGTTTCTTATACAGTCAATAACAAATAGCAACTCCTCATTGCTTAAGTCAGGATATATTGGAAGGCAAAGTACTTGCTGGGAAACCCTGACAGCTACAGGCAGATTTTGCGGATCAGCAGAAGGTAACAGTTTGTATGTGTCAAATTCAGTAATCAAAGGATAGAAATATCTTCTGCAAAAAATATTCTTAGTTTTCAGATAATCATACAAGGTATCTCTTGAACATCCGAATTTTTCCTCATCAATAAGAACCGGGAAATATGAATAAGCATGATCCATACCTTCCATATCATACAGCATCGTAAATCCGGGTAAATCAGCCAGGTGTTTTCTATACACTTTAGCGATCTCTCGTCTTTTGGAAATATAACCGTCCACATATTTTAATGACAACAATCCGTATGCAGCCTGAACTTCATTAAGTTTGGCATTAATACCGGGTTCCTCAACCAGGGTTTCACCTCTGAAACCGAAGTTTTTAAGGTTGTCTATGTGGTGCTTCATCTGTTCATCGTGACAGATAATAGCACCTCCTTCTATAGTGCTGTAAACTTTGGTTGCATGGAAACTCAAAATTGAAAGATCTCCGTAATTCAATACAGAATTACCGTTTATCCTTACTCCAAAAGCGTGTGCAGCATCATATATAACTTTTAGTCCATGTTTATCTGCAATCTTTTGAATTTCTTCTACATTACAAGGATTACCATATACATGTACTGGCATTATTGCTGTCGTTTCTTTTGTAATGGCTTGCTCGATTTTTGAAGGATCCAGATTAAAGGTTTCAGGCTCAATATCTATAAAAACAGGTTTAATACTGTTCCACCATAGAGAGTGCGTCGTGGCAACAAAACTAAACGGAGTTGTAATGACTTCTCCTTTTATCTGAAGAGCCTGCAATGCACTAATCAATGCAAGAGTGCCGTTAGAAAAAAGAGAAATATATTTGACTCCGAGATATTCGGCAAGTTCACTTTCAAGTTGTTTATGCAGCGGACCGTTATTGGTCAACCAGCAATTATCCCAGATCTTCTCAATATATGGCATGAACTCATCTATTGGAGGTAAAGCTGGTTTCGTAACAAGTATTGGCTTCTGATCTTCCATAAAAATCGATTTACAATACACAAAAATACAATTAATTTGTCAAAGAAGTTTATGATGGTCAGGTCAACTCAGAGTGTATGCAATTATTGTTATAAAAAAGTATCTTTGCATCCATGAAAGTGTTATTGATAAATACGTTTGAGTCCAGAGGCGGTGCTGCTGTAGCTTGTAAAAGACTCGCGAAAGCATTAAATAAACAAGGCATCGAAATCAACATGCTGGTTTTGAAAAAAACAAGCAATGATGAAATGATAACCGGTGTAGTCAAAGGGAAACAAACTGAACTACTTTCAAAAATGACTTTTCTGCTTGAAAGAGTTCATATATATTTAATAAACAGATTCAGCAAAAAAAACCTTTTCGCGGTTTCAACTGCAGGATTTGGTATTGCTATACACAACCATGAACTCGTCAGACAGGCAGACATTATTCATTTTCACTGGATAAATCAGGGCTTCCTTACTATCGGTGAAATCGGCAAACTTATGAGACTTGGTAAGCCTGTGGTTTGGACATTCCACGACATGTGGCCCTTTACAGGGGTATGCCATCATGCACACACCTGTGACAATTATACCCAAAAATGTGGAAATTGTCCATTCCTTTTTTATCCGTCAAACAATGATCTTTCAGCAAATGTTCTCAAGAAAAAGAAAGATTGTTACGGGACTTCGCTATTTGAGGTTGTAACTGTCAGTAACTGGTTAGCTAATAAAGCAAGAGAAAGCTCTCTTCTTAAAAATCATAACATAACCGTTATCCCAAATACATTACCCCTGGAACTTTTTCAAAAAAAGGAAAAAATATCTTCTAGAAAAGAGATTGGGCTTCCGCTGGGGAAAAAAATATTTATTTTCTGCTCAGCAAAGATTGACGATCCAATAAAAGGATTTGATTTTCTGGTTGATGCATTAGTTAATATTAAGGAAAAAGTTGACCTTGACAAAGTTCATCTCGTATTAATCGGACAAATTAAGTCGGACAAAGATTTTCCTGCCACGCTTCCGGTTTCTACAACTAAGCTTGGTGGTGTGGACGAAGCTATGCTCCCTAAAATATATTCTTCTGCAGATGTACTTGTTGCACCTTCACTTTATGAAACCTTTGGCCAGACAATAATCGAAGCCCAGTCATGTGGATGTGTGCCTGTTTGTTTCAATAACAGTGGCCAAACCGATATTATTATACACAAAGAGACGGGATACCTTGCCGAATATCTTTCTGTTGAAAGTCTTGGAAACGGAATTATCTGGGCTTTAAACGAAGTTGACATTGAGCAGTTCACACGGAAATCAATGGATAATATAAAGAATTATTGTTCTGAAGATGTTGTTGCTTCAAAATATCTGGAATTATATAAAGAATTGCTGCATAAGAATTAACCATAGATAAAAAACGAATGGAAATCGGACCATTAATTACAATCATAACAATCAGCTATCAGGCCGAAAAATACATACAGCGTACTATTGAAAGCATCCTTGGTCAGGATTATACAAATATTGAGTATATAATCGTAGATGGAAATTCAACTGACGGAACAATCTCTATAATCAAAGATTTTGAGCTAAAGCTTAAACACAAGGGTATATTATTCCGCTGGATAAGTGAACCTGATAAAGGCCTTTATGATGCCATGAACAAGGGCATTTCCAAAGCTTCTGGCAGTTACATCTGGTTTATTAATGCCGGCGACATAATAGCCGGATCAGATATTGCCGGTAAGGTTCACAAATCAGTGATTAATGCCCTTCCGGATTTTATCTACGGTGAAACCAATATTGTAGATGCCGAAGGCAGAATAATGGGTTCAAGGAGGTTAAAAGCACCTGAAAAACTGGACTGGAGAAGTTTCAGACATGGAATGCTGGTTTGCCATCAATCAATGATTGTTAAAAGGACAATTGCTCCGGCATTTGATTTAAAATACCGTTATTCTTCAGATATTGACTGGACAATAAGGGCTCTTAAAAAGTCTGAAGGCATTTACAATACACATATGATTCTGTCTCATTTTCTTGACGGCGGGGTTTCAAAGAAAAAAATGAAAGCGTCCTTAAAAGAACGCTTTCAAATAATGACTGAATATTATGGCTTTTTGCCAACCGCTTTCAGGCATCTCTGGTTTGTAATCAGAGCAGCCTGGTTCAAGTTAATCCACGGTTGGATTTAATTTGTTCATTCTGAACAGTAATTTTTCGTGACTCGGCATAGTCGAAGCAAACTTCGCCTCTGCACTCGCTACTCAAAATTTTG
>CAZCPI010000021.1:14346-15875 GCA_964500535.1 uncultured Bacteroidales bacterium | reverse complement strand
TGACTCGGCATAGTCGAAGCAAACTTCGCCTCTGCACTCGCTACTCAAAATTTTGTTCATTCTGAACAGTAATTTTTCGTGACTCGGCATAGTCGAAGCAAACTTCGCCTCTGCACTCGCTACTCAAAATTTTGCCTGCGTTTTCTGATAATAGGTATTACAATCGCTGCAAGTATAAATAATGCCAGTCCTGCCAATGCAATCATAGACATTGTTTCTATCTTATTGAAAGATTCAGGTATGAATTTAAATTCAATAGTATGTTCGCCTGCAGGAACCACCATAGCACGTAATACATAATTTGCCCGGAAATGAGGCATTTCCTTACCATCAATGGTAGCTTTCCAACCATCAGCATAATATATTTCTGAGAATACAGCCAATTGCTCTGCACTGCAATTCGTTTTATAAAGCAAACGATTAGGAGCATACTCAACAAGATTAATCTTAGAAGTAGTATCACTTACAAATGTCTTACCTGAAAGCTGATCTTTAAATCTCTGATCAACTATCAATTCAGACTTAGGATCAAAACTACCGATTGCTGCTATTTCCTCATCAGCATTCTTAACCATTCTGTATTTTTCCACAAACCAGGCAGCACCCAAAGCATCTGGATTTCTCTGTACAACTGGTCTCTTTTGCTCATCGGCAACGATAAAATACCTGGTATTCAACATATTCAATATTGGCATATTGACATTAGTCGAGAAATAATGCTCAACCAATTCCTGATATCTTCGCAGTTTCGCAGCATGATATCCACCAACAGAACGATGGTAAAACGAAGTACTGGCATCACGGAAAGGATCAACAGTGAGATTAATGACTCTGTAGCCCAAATCTTTATCTTCAAGTATAACTTTGTCAGCTTCAGTCATTGGCCATGCAACAAGTGTTTCTCTTTTTGGCAGGAAACAATCATTGTTAAGGTATCTTTTATCGATAGACCACATATCAACAATTACTAATAGCAGAATTGAAGCTATTGTCAAACCCTTCTTCAATTTACCTTTGAAATAAAGATATAGCAATGCAGCTCCAAGAGCAATTATAATAAAAGAACGAATTGCATCAGCTTTAAAGATAGCAACACGTGCTGACTCAAGACCTGCCATATACATACTTATCTGACTTTCAGCCCCGGGATTCTGCTGGATCCAACCTGCAAATTGTTCGGTTTCCTTTTGAGGGAAGAAATTGAAAAAGGTTTTTGGCATAAGCCAGAACAACAAAGCCAAACCTGCAGTAGCAGCAAGACTTATATAAAAAGCTTTAGCTTTCTTCTTTATAATCTCAGGTTTCTTAATTATTTCAGCCAATGAGAAAGCGGCAAGAATAGGAATACATATTTCAGCTACAACAAGTATGGATGAAACCGATCTGAACTTATTGTACATAGGGAAATAATTAAGGAAAAAATCAGTCAAAGGCATGAAGTTTTTACCCCATGAAAGCAGTATCGAAAATACTGTTGCTACAAGCATTGCCCATTTCAGACCTCCTTCAACAATGAAAAGTCCAAGAAT
>CAZCPI010000021.1:0-14246 GCA_964500535.1 uncultured Bacteroidales bacterium | reverse complement strand
TAAATCAAATACGGAAGTCCGATAAAAACAAAGAAGTAATAAGTCATCTGAATATGGTTAGACATCAGTTGCAGTGCAAAAAACAATGCGAAAACAGCACCACCCAGCAAATATTTCTTTTTGTATGCCCAGACAATCCCGGCCATTGTCGGTGGAATGAGCCCTATTACCCAGGCTTTCCACATATGCCCGGCCGTTATTATTATGAAGAAATATGATGAAAATGCAAATGCAATTGCACTAACCAGACCAATCCACGGATTTATTCCAAAAGCGCACATAAGCATGAAGAAGCCAAGCAGATACAAAAATATCTGAGAAGCAGGAGAAGGAAGAAATCCTTCAAAGACTCTTTTTACTTTCATCAAAGGGAAAGCCTTGTAACCCGGAGAAATCTGGTACGCAGGCATTCCACCAAAGGCAGAACCAGTCCACAGACTTTTCTCACCCGTTTTTTCAGAATACTCTTTCATATCCTGCCCCATTCCGGCACCTTTTCTGGTATCAGTTTGAAAAAGCTGCTTACCTTCCAATACAGGAGAACAGTAAAATAATGAGATAGCATAAAATGCCAGAATTGAAACCAAATACGGCAATATGTTTTTCTTGAAATCTTTCCCTTTAAACATGACTATCAGGATTATTGATTAATATCTGTAATGTTCAGCCTTGTACGGCCCGTTAGCGTCAACTCCGATGTAAGCAGCCTGTTCAGCTGTAAGTTTCGTCAGTTTTACGCCAATTCTCTCAAGATGCAGACGTGCAACCTCTTCATCAAGATGTTTTGGAAGTCTGTAAACATTTACTTCATAATCTTTAGTCCAAAGTTCAATCTGAGCAAGAGTCTGATTTGTAAATGAGTTACTCATTACAAAAGATGGGTGACCAGTTGCACAACCAAGATTAACAAGTCTTCCGTCAGCAAGCAATAAAATAGAATGACCTTCAGGGAAGAAATACTGATCCACCTGAGGTTTAATATTTCTGACTTTAATACCGGGATAATTCTTTAACTTTTCAACCTGAATTTCGTTATCGAAGTGACCAATATTACAAACAATGGCATTGTCGCACATCTTAACCATATGATCTATACGAATGATATCAACATTTCCGGTAGTAGTAACATAGATATTACCTTCACCTAATGTATCTTCCACAGTTTTAACTTCAAAACCTTCCATCGCAGCCTGCAAAGCGCAAATAGGATCAATCTCTGTGACAATTACCCTTGCTCCGTAGCTTCTCATTGAGTGCGCACATCCTTTACCAACATCGCCATATCCGCAAACGACTACAACTTTACCTGCCAGCATTATATCTGTAGCTCTTTTTATACCATCAGCAAGAGATTCACGGCAGCCATAGAGATTATCAAACTTGGATTTTGTAACAGAATCATTTACATTGAATGCAGGGAACAACAGTTCCTTTTGCTCCATCATCTGATACAATCTGTGAACACCGGTTGTGGTTTCTTCGGAAACACCTTTAATTTCTTTTACACGATTTGACCAGAAAGTATTGTCTTCTTTTAAAAGCTCTTTTAAAATTGCATTCAACTCTCTTTCATCTTCTGTATCAGCTGTAGCTTCAAGTATCTGAGGATTGTTTTCAGCCTTGAAACCAAGATGGCACATAAGCGTAGCATCTCCTCCGTCATCAACGATAAGAGTCGGGCCCTTTCCGCCGGGGAAGTTCAATGCCTGCAAAGTACACCACCAGTAATCCTTAAGGCTTTCGCCTTTCCATGCAAAAACAGGCACTCCAGCTGCAGCAACAGCAGCTGCAGCATGATCCTGAGTTGAATATATATTGCAGCTCACCCATCTTACTTCTGCTCCGAGTTCTTTTAATGTTTCTATAAGTACAGCGGTTTGTATGGTCATGTGAAGTGAGCCCATTATTCTGGATCCCTTTAATGGTTTCTGTGAACCATATTTCTGCCTTAAAGCCATCAGGCCCGGCATTTCAGGTTCAGCAAGTTCGATTTCCTTACGGCCAAAGTCTGCAAGACTTATATCAGCCACCTTGTACTGTTCTTTAGTAAATAGGTTCATAATATTCAGTTAAATTATTTTCTTTCTCCAACAATAATAAATAATTGACAATAATCCGGCAAAGATACAAAAAGTACAATATTTTTGTTAGTCCATTTCTTACATATTAAATTCTGATGAACACGATAAAATTAAGATGAGAAAGATTATACTGTTGATAATTGTTTCAATCATAAGCCTGGCTGCGGTTTCACAAAAGATTGAATGGAAAGCCGACGTAAACTCGTTTTTTGACAATACTGAATTTCTGACTTCAGATGTAAAAATACACCAGACAATGGCGGGCACTCATTTAGCTCCTCAGATCGGATTATCAGTGGATTCAGTACATAAAGTATTTGTTGGCGCTGATTTCATGCATGAGTTCGGAAGTAATAAAATAATTGATTACAAAGATGCCATTTGTTATTATCAGTTTGACAAGAAACCATTTACATTTTATATGGGAGCTTTCCCCCGAAAATATGCTGTCGCTGACTTTCCGCGGATATTATTCCAGGATTCAATAAATAACTATCGTCCGGTGATGAACGGAATATTCTGGCAAATACATAATGAAATCAATTTTATTAATGTTTGGCTGGACTGGACTAGTCGTCAGTCTGAAACCAGACGTGAAACATTAATGGTGGGAGGTTCGGGAAGATATAAACAAGGAAATTTCTTCCTTCAGGCGTATGGTTACTACTTTCATTATGCCAGATTAATGCATCCTGCTGAATTCCAGCCATTGGTAGATAATGCCCAAATGCTCGCTTCTTTAGGGTATTCACTTGAAGAAAACAACTACAGACCGTATATTGATTTAAGACTTGGTTGGGCTATGGGTTTTGAAAGGGAAAGACTCGACAACATCATGCTAACGCCACACGGATTATTGACTGAAATGAAAATAGGTTTCAGAGGCCTTAGTCTTTTCAATACTTTATACAAAGGAACCGGTCAAATGGTATTTATGGACAAGTATGCCAATAAACTTTATTGGGGAGATCAGGTTTATCAACTTGGATTTTATGACAGACTCGATGCAAATATAAATTTCATCAGCAATCCTTTTGTCGATGTTAATCTTACATATTCACTTCATTTCTGTGAAGGAAAAGTTTTTCATGAACAAATCCTGAAAGCCGGTTTTAACCTTGAAAACAACCAGAATAAAAAGGCTTTAAAACAAAAATTCATTTGGGATAACTGGTTTAACCGTTAACTTCAGCAGAAAACATTTCCATATGTTTGCGACAAGAGACCTCAATTCCCTGTTCATAGTACTTTACGAAATTGTACAAAACTCCTGATTCCGGCAAAAAAGCTTATTTTCTAGTAATTATTTTCAAAATTTTTCACTTTTGTTGTAGCGTTTTATTAAAAATAGCATCTAAAAAATATACCCCCGCGGTTGATTGCGGAGGTATAACTTTAAGAGAACTCTTTTAATTTCCTCTATATACAGTCGGGCCGTTCCAACGTGATGTTGTGGCGGCTTTTTTTTGCTATACTACATAGGTTGTTGAAGCTGTATCACCACCATGACCTGTCCAGTTTGTATGGAAGAATTCTCCTCTTGGTTTGTCAACTCTTTCATAAGTATGAGCACCAAAATAATCCCTCTGTGCCTGTAACAGATTTGCAGGAAGACGTTCGCTGCGGATACCGTCAAAATAGCATAAAGCAGTAGTCAAAGCCGGAACAGGAACACCAAATGTCAAAGCAGTTGCACAAATCCTTCTCCAACCTGCCTGAGCACCTTCAACTTTTTCCTTGAAATATGGATCCAGAAGCAAATTGGTCAGATTCGGATTCTTATCAAATGCTTTTTTGATATCACCTAAGAATACAGAACGGATGATGCAACCTCCACGCCACATCAACGCGATGCCGCCATAATTGAGATTCCATCCATATTCTTTTGCAGCTTCCATCATCAGGTTATAACCCTGAGCATAAGAAATAATTTTTGCAGCAAACAAAGCATCCTTAAGATCAGAGATCATCTGAGCCTTATCACCACTGAATTTAGTATCAGGTCCGGATAATATTTTAGAAGCCTCAACACGAATATCTTTTTGAGCTGATAAACAACGTGCGAAAACTGATTCTCCGATAAGAGTCAAAGGAATACCCAGATCTAATGCGGCAACACCTGTCCATTTACCTGTACCTTTTTGTCCGGCAGTATCAAGTATTTTTTCAACCAAAGCACTGCCGTCGGTATCCTTATATGCCATAATGTCGCGGGTGATTTCTATAAGATATGAATCTAGATCGCCTTCATTCCATACTTTAAATACTTCGTGCATTTCATCAGGAGTCATTCCCAGTAAGTCTTTCATAACCTGATAGGCTTCGCAAATAATCTGCATATCACCATATTCGATACCGTTATGAACCATTTTCACAAAGTGACCGGCTCCGCCTTCGCCTACCCAATCACAACAAGGTGAACCGTCTTCAACTTTAGCTGAAACAGCCTGGAAAATATCTTTTACTGCAGGCCATGCAGCTGGAGATCCGCCGGGCATCATTGACGGGCCTTTTAAAGCTCCTTCTTCGCCACCTGAAACACCGGTACCTATATACAGAAAACCTTTACTTTCAACGTATTTAGTTCTGCGTATTGTATCAGGAAAATGCGAATTACCTCCATCTATTATGATGTCGCCCGGTTCAAGGAATGGCATGATTTTTTCGATGAAATCATCAACAGCCTGACCTGCTTTAACTAGCATCATAACTTTTCTTGGTCTTTCAAGCGAAGCACAAAGTTCTTCAATACTATGAGCACCAATGAATTTCTTGCCGGCTCCGCGTCCGGCCATAAAATTATCAACTTTCTCTACAGTTCTGTTATAGACAGCTACTGTATAACCTTTACTCTCCATGTTCAGAACCAGGTTTTCGCCCATAACGGCCAACCCGATCAATCCGATGTCTGCTTTTTGTTTCATAATTCGTGTTTATGGTTAAATTTAATCTGTTACATATTTAATTTAGCTCTCAAAATTTCATTTTATATTAAAGCCCAATTTAAAAAGAATATCCCGGGTTTCAGCATCGATATTCACAGCTTCAACAGTAAATACAGGATACTCTCTTCTGACAGGATAATCACCCCTGATTTTCTCGAATAATTCAGGATTTTCCCTCAGGGCGGCATCATCTATCCTGATGTCATAAGTGGACAAAACTGCTTTCGATATGATTTCTTCGGTAGAAAGTCCCTTTCCGTCAATAAATACATCGATAGAATCAGGCAATTCAACATTACCGGCTTTCCAGTCGTCTATGCCTAAACCAAAAAAGCGGCTTATTGCCTGAACACTCATCGTCGTACCGTTTGCTTTACCATCTTTTGAATAGCCGGCGATATGGGGTGTGCCCAAATCGACCAAACCAAGTAATTCCCTGTCAAAATCGGGCTCATTTTCCCAACAATCAATAACCAGACCTGTAACCTTTTCATCTTTCAAAGCCTGTTTGGCCGCAACCGTATCAAAGACTTCACCCCGGCAGGAATTGAATACTATCGGTTTTTTTGCTAAAGAATCAAAGAATTTTTTGTCGGCAAGATGAAATGTTGCATCTTCTCCCTGCATTTCAAGAGGCACATGAAGAGTAATAATATCTGCATTCTCTTTAATGTAATCAAGGCTGCAAAATTTATCATCACCTTCAACTCTTGCTCTGGGCGGGTCATTGAGCAAAACATTCATACCAAAGAGTTCGCATACTCTGGCAACCTTAGATCCAACCTGTCCGACTCCGACAACACCAATAGTTTTACCTTTCAGTCTGAAACCTTTACGTTCAGACAAAACGAAAAGAGCAGAAGCGATATATTGCTCTACAGATTTCGAATTACAGCCAGGAGAATTTGTCCAGCTTATTCCTGCGGTTTCACAATAAGAAGTATCAATATGATCATACCCTATTGTTGCCGTTGCAATGAATTTTACTGATGATCCGGCCAGCAACTTCTCATTGCAGATTGTTCGCGTCCTTGTTATTATTGCATCAGCATTTTTTACAACTTCAGGTGTGGTATTAGGCCCGGATAAATAAACGACTTCCCCGAAAGGTTCCAAAGCACCTTTTATATATGGTATCTTGTCGTCAATTACAAACTTCATATTCAGAATAATTCAATGTTTGAATCTTTCCCTGTAAGCCCAAAGTCCGAGTGCAGGATTGGAAATATAGTAAATCTCTTCTCCGTCAGGCATGATATTATAACCATCACGAAGTTTTTCAGGATTATATTTTGAAACTACTTCGTCAATATCAGCTGATTTGAAACCAACACTTTCCACTTCATGACGAGTGAGGTTTCCCTGTGTCTTACCCGGACAGTAAGTTATATTGAAACGCCCTTCTGATGAACCGTGAATCAAATGCGCAGCAGCACTGAGATTATTTCTGAGTTCTTCATTTTCCTCACAAGCTTTGAGAGTTGCCGGTGTTCCGAAATAGCCGTATTTACGTATAAGCCTGTCGATTTCCTTGTCCTCACCAAATTCCTTTAAAGCAGGCGCAATGATAATCAACTCGCCATCGTCGTCAATCGCCATTCGGGTACGATAAATTGATTTATTACCCAACCATGTGCTCTTGAATTCAGTAGGATCAAGATAAACCACAACTTTTTTCAAAGGTTTATCAAGCATATCAAAATTTACTTCCAGAGATAACCTTGCAGCTTTGGTGAAGACTTCAAAATCATCGCCGATAAACAAACCTCTGGTCTTGACTTTCCCGTCAGATTTATCCAGGCCAACAACAGTCTGAACATAAATAATTGGTAGATTATTTATAAAATTTTCAGAAGCATAGTTAAAAATCTTTCTCACAGGAGTGTCAGCATGGCCCATCATTCTCTCCATACCGTACGAAGCACCTACAAAATGGCTCTTGTTTATGCCTTCTACACCACCTGTACCAACAAAAATATTTTTATTGTAGTTGGCCATACCTACAACTTCGTGAGGTACAACCTGACCTATAGAAAGTATCAGATCAAAATCCTTTTCAAGCAGAAGCTTGTTTACCTGAGCAGGCCATGGGAAATCGACAGCACCTTCAGAAACCTCTTTTACATACTCAGAAGGAACAATGCCAACTGTCACAACATCATTTCTCCAGTCATGTTCACGAATCAGAGAAGAAGGCATTTCGCCAAACATATGACTTATCTGACCAGGCGTCATTGGAGTATGTGTACCTAAAGCAGGTAATACATCTGTAAGTGTATCACCATAGTAATTCCAGGCAAACTCGGTAAGTTCTCCCGCTCTGCTTGGCAGCCTGGTATAATCCGGAGGCAAAGCAAGAACTCTTTTTTTTGACCCAAGCTTATCCAGAGCTTCGTATAATCCTTTTTTCAGATCCTCTTTACCTAATTCGATATCAGCGGAACCTATCTCGTAATAAATCATAACCTTAACGTTTTACTCTGGCATTACCTTTCCAGATACTCCAAACCATATCTTCATCAGCAGGCTGAGCATAATCTGTGAGGAAAGTTGTAGCTAAAGCACCTGTAGCCCATCCGAACTGAGGCCATTTTGCTGAATCCCAGCCTCTGAGTATAGCATACAAAAGTCCGCCGACAAAACCATCACCGCCACCAATCCTGTCAAGAACAGTAATTTTCCTTGGTTCAACAACCTGCCAGTTATTATTTTCAAGCATAATGGCGCCCCAAAGATGTTCATTTGTACTGATTACTTCCCTTAAAGTTGTCGCAAATACAGTAGCATTGGGATATGACAACTTAACTCTCTCTATCATACCTTTGAAACCGTCAATCTTACCCTGAATACCTTCACCGCCTGCTTCCGGACCTTCAATACCAAGACAAAGCTGGAAATCCTCTTCATTACCGATCAATATGTCAGAAACCGAAGCGATTTCAGCAAAGCTTTCAGCAAGTTCCTTTTCTCTGCCAATCCAGAAAGATGCACGGAAATTTAAGTCGAAAGAAATTTTTGTACCGTACTTTTTAGCAGCTCTGGCTATTTCCAGACAGAATGTTGTGGTTTCTTTTGATAAAGCGGCAATAAGTCCTGAAAGATGTACTATCTGAACACCTTCTACACCAAAAATGCGGTCAAGGTCAAAATCTTTCACGTTTAAAGTCCTGCCAACTTCACCTGCCCTGTCGTTTTGAACTCTAGGACCTCTGGAACCATAACCGCTGTCAGCAATATTAAACTGATGGCGATATCCCCATGGACCCCCCTGAGGTACATCCGGACCTTCAAAGTCCATGAAGCGGCTCTTTAGATCGCTTTTTATAAATTGTGCTATCGGACTATCTTTTACGAATGTGGTTAAAACTTTTACAGGTAATCCGAGATAAGAAGATATGCTTGCAACATTAGTTTCAGCACTTGTCGCCTGCATTTCAAATGTTTTGCTGCTGTGAACAGGCTGACCATTTAAAGGAGTAATCCTAACCCCCATGCTTGTAGGCACTAAAAGGGAATATTTGCAATTGTTTTTTAATTCAATGCTCATCATTGTATGTTTTATGGTTTTCAATAAGATAAGGAAAGGGAAATTATACTAAACCAGGTCTGAAGCTTATAATAAATTAAATGCCCCAGACCTGATTTATTTTATCTATAGTGTCAAAAAGTTTTCTAAAACTCTTTTATACTCCGCTGTAAGCGTTGAAACCGCCATCAACGATTGTAGTGGTTCCGGTTACAAATCTGGATTCATCACTTGCAAGATAAATAAGTGCTGCAACCAAATCTTCAGGTTCACCCATACGGCCCTGAGGAGTCTTTGAGATAACCTGATTACCTCTAGGAGTCAGACTACCATCCTGGTTTGTCATAAGATAACGGTTCTGATCTGTCAGGAAGAAACCGGGACTCAATGCATTTACACGAATACCTGCACCATATTTCTGACCGAATTCAACTGAAAGCCATTCTGTAAGATTTTTTACAGCTGCTTTGGCTGCTGAATAACCAACAACACGGGTCAAAGGACGCTCAGAATTTGTAGAAGTAATATTTATAATGTTACCGTATCCCTGTTTAACCATAACTTCTCCAAACACCATTGTAGGAAGTAAAGTACCGTAGAAATTCAGGTCCATAACCTTGCGGAAAGCATTAATATCCACTGCAAATATGCTTGAATCAGGTTGAACAGTTGCACCAGGCATATTTCCACCTGCGCCATTCAGGAGGATATCAATTTTGCTGTACTTAGCAAGGATACTATCTTTCAAGACCTTAAGAGCTTCAAGATCAAGAACATCACATTCAAATGCATCAGCCTTCAATCCATCAGAAACCAATTTCTCAGCCAGTTCCTGAGCACCTTTAAAATTTCTGTCAAGAATAATAACAGTTGCACCCTGCTTTGCAAGTGCTGTACAAAACGTATGCCCAAGAATACCACTGCCACCAGTTACAAGGGCTATTTTACCAGTTAAATCAAACATAGTAGTTAATTTTAATTGAAAAAGTGTAATTAATAATCTCAAAGATAAGAAATCAAAACAACTAAAAGAATAACGATTTTGCCTAATAAATATCGAATTTGTAGACAAATTACCGTCTTTTTACGATTTTTTGACAACAAGAGAAAAATCCAGTTGTTTTCTCTCCAGATTGGCTCTTTCGACCTTAATCATGATTTTGTCCCCTAGTCTGTAAGTCTTGTGCTTCCTCCTGCCTGTTATACAATAATTCTTTTCATCAAACTCATAATAATCATCGTCAAGCTCTCTCAAAGGTATCATGCCCTCGCACTTATTTTCTTCAATCTCAACATAGATACCCCACTCGGTAACACCGGAAATCACACCTTCATACTCATTTCCAATCCTTTCAGACATGAATTCCACCATCTTGTACTTTATTGAAGCACGCTCTGCCTGAGCCGCAAGCTGCTCCATATCAGAACTGTGTTTACATAAAGGCTCATACTTATCGACAGAAACACTTCTGCCGCCTTCAAGATAACGGTCAAGCAACCTGTGAACCATCATATCCGGGTATCTTCTGATAGGAGAGGTGAAATGAGTATAATAATCAAATGCCAGACCGTAATGACCTTTGTTACTTGTGGAATAAACAGCTTTTGCCATTGACCTGATAGCAATGGTTTCAATAAGATTTTCCTCGCTTTTACCCTGAACAGAATCCAAAAGGCTGTTAATCGACTTTGAAACGTCAGTCTTGCTGCCGTTGGTTTTAATTTTATAACCGAAACGCCTGATGAAATTAGCCAGATCTTCCATTTTTTCAACATCGGGAGTATCATGAATCCTGTAAACAAAGGTTTTTGGAATCTTCATTTTCCCTATATGAGCAGCCACAGTCCTGTTTGCCAGCAACATAAACTCTTCAATAAGCTGATTTGATTCTTTTGCAGTTTTAACAAAAACACTTATAGGTTTACCGGTTTCATCGATATTAAACTTCATCTCCCAGCGGTCAAAATTAATAGCACCGCTGGTAAAGCGTTTCTGACGGAGTTTCCTTGCCATACCATTCAAAACCAGTATTTCGTCACGATAATCACCGTCTGCTCCTTCAATAATCGACTGGACTTCTTCATAAGTAAACCTTCTGTCAGAACGTATCACAGTATGTCCAATGCGGTATTTTTTAACATTCGCATTTTCATCAATTTCAAAAATGCAGGAATAACAACATTTATCTTCATCAGGTCTTAAAGAGCAAAGTCCGTTACTCAACCTTTCAGGCAACATAGGTATTGTCCTGTCAACAAGATAGACTGATGTAGCTCTGTTCACAGCCTCCTTATCAATGATGCTGTCAGGTTTAACATAATAAGTAACATCAGCAATGTGAACACCAACCTCCCAGTTACCATTTGGCAGTTTTCTTGCAGATAAAGCATCATCAAAATCCTTGGCATCATACGGATCCACTGTAAAAGTAGTAATACCTCTGAAATTTTCTCGCTTTTTTATCTCATCCTCAGGTATCTCAACCGGAATATTTTCAGCAGCTTTCTCAACAGCTTCAGGATACTTGTAAGGTAAGCCAAACTCAGCCATGATAGCATTCATTTCAGTATCATTATTGCCGGGTTCACCCAGAATATCAATTACTTCTCCTACCGGATTCTTTGATCTGGCAGGCCAGTCGGTAATCCTGACAACCGCCTTTTGCCCGCTTTTACCACCTTTTAATTTTTCCTTTGGAATAAAAATATCATTGGACAATTTTTTACTGTCAGTCACAAGAAAGGCAAAAGACTTTTCAACTTCAAGAATTCCCACAAAGGTATTCTGACCATGATCAAGAATAGCAACAACTTCACCTTCAGGTTCACTGAAAGCTTTCTTGGCTGATTTCAATATCCGAACACGGTCGCCATCCATTGCTCTCTTCGAATTCCTTTCGGCAATAAAAATCCTGTCACCACCACCGTCAGGAATAAGATAATTCTTACCATTAAGGCTTCTCTTTATTACGCCTTCAATAAACAAGCCTCTTTCGTTGTACTTATATTTCCCCGTCGAAACCTCAATCAGATAATCCTGAAGTGTCAACTCGGCGAGACATTCAGAAATCATAACTTTCAGAGCCTGTTTTGTAAGGCCCAGAATATTGGAAACCTGCTGATAATTAAAAGACCTTTGAGGATCACTCTGAAATAACTCCATCATTTCAAGAATCAGATCTTTTTTCTTTATCCTTCCATTGATTTTCTTTTTCACGATGTTACTATTATTTATGTTAGTACTCCAAAGATATCAAATAAAAAACCCGGACTGTAAAAATCCGGGTCAATTATTGCTAAAAAGTTACATCAAACAGGAATGATCCCTTTATCTTTAAGAAGCTGAAGTCCTAAATCCCTCAACTTGAATTTCTGAATTTTACCACTCCCTGTCATAGGGAATTCATCAATGAAGAAAATATATTTTGGTATTTTATGTCTGGCAATTTTACCTCTGCAAAACTCTCTTACAGTATCTTCATCGACAGAAGCACCCTCTTTAAGTATTACAAACGCACCGACTTCTTCACCATATTTTTCTGAAGCAATACCTGCCACCTGAACATCCTTAACTCCTTCGAGATGATAAAGAAACTCCTCAACTTCTCTGGGATAGATGTTTTCACCACCACGGATTATCATGTCCTTGATACGGCCTGTTATCCTGTAGTTGCCTTCAGAATCCCTGTAACCGATATCACCGGAATGGAGGAAACCATTTTTATCAATCACCTCAGCAGTAGCTTCCGGATTTTTATAATAGCCCTTCATCACAAGATAACCGCGGCAACAGATTTCACCCTGGACATTATCAGGACATTCTTCACCGGTTTCAGGATTGATAACAGCAACTTCTGTAAACTCATAAGGACGACCTACAGTCTGAGTCCTGACTTCAAATGTATCATCAATACGTGTCTGAGTCATGCCCGGAGAGGTTTCAGTGAGACCATAAACACTGGTAATTCCCATGTACATTTTTTCGCTCACCCTTTTCATAAGTTCGATAGGACATAAAGCACCAGCCATGATACCTGTACGCAGACTGGTCATGTCAAACATATCAAACATCGGATGATTAAGTTCAGCTATAAACATAGTCGGAACCCCATAAAGAACAGTACATCTCTCCTTATGTATTGAAGCCAAAACGACCAAGGCATCAAAACGTTCCACCATAACCTGAGTACAACCATGAGTCAGACAGTTAGTTGTCGCAAGTGTAACGCCAAAGCAATGGAACAAAGGCACACATACGCAAAGCTTGTCATCCTGAGTAAACTTCATATGTTCACCTGTCAGATATCCGTTGTTAGCCAGATTAAAATGGGACAACATAACGCCTTTGGGGAAACCGGTAGTACCTGAAGTATATTGCATCATCATGACATCATCAGGCACAACAGACTTTTTAATATCATTCAATAAACTAATATCCATGTTGTTACCCAATAATAAAAGCTCCGAAGCACTGTACATGCCCCTGTACTTTTCCTGTCCGATATAAACAACATTTTTCATCATCGGGAAACGATCGCTGCACAACTGTCCTCTCTGACAGTTTTTTAGTTCAGGAAGCATTTCATAAGTCATATTCACATAATTGGAATCCCATGTTCCATCAGTGATACATAAAGTATGCATATCTGAGTTTTTAACCAGATACTCCAGCTCATGTTGTTTGTAATTGGTGTTAACTGTAACATAAACCGCCCCAATCTTGGCGCAGGCATACATATAAGTAAGCCACTCCGGTACATTTTGAGCCCAGATACCGACATGATCACCTTTTTTTACACCAATCGCAAGGAAACCAAGTGCTGCTTCATCAACACGCTTATTAAATTGCTTCCAGGTAAATCTCAGATCCCTGTCTGAATAAACTATATATTCTTTATCAGGCGTTTCATTAGCCCAATGTTCGAGCCAATCACCAATAGTTCTGTCAAATAACTGCATAAAATCAGTTTTTAAAATGGAGTATAAACAACCGCAAGCATTTTTGCTTTTGATTCATTGGCAGCGTGAACATTATGATCAACTATCGAATCATAATAGATGCTTTCACCCGCATTTAACACATACTTGTTTTTACCATACGTGACTTCAATCTGACCTTCAAGTACATAAATAAATTCCTCACCTTCATGTGATGAAAGCTGATAACCGTTTTTTGAAGCCGAATCAATATCAATCAAAAAAGGTTCCATATGTCTGCCTGCTTTTGTTTGAGCCAGGGCAAAGAAATTCAGGTGATTATGCGAATTCGCGGTTTCAGACGAAAAACTGATGCTTTCAGGCTTATCTTCCTTCCTGCATACAACAGGACCTAAATTGTCATTGTCGTCAAGGAATGTGCCAAGTCTTACACCAAGAACTCTTGCTATCTTGATAAGCGGAGCCAGCGAAGGCAGATTCTTGTTTTGCTCAATTATTTCAATTTGTTCAATAGTCAAACCTGAGCGTTCTGAAACCTGCTCAATTGTAATTTTTTTGGCTTCACGGATGGATTTAACCTTAGATCCAACACTTACGGAATTCTCCATGATAAAAATAATTTTATAAATTCTTTCAATTCGAAATAAAACGGCGCAAAAATAATTATATTTTTTATATTTCTTATTGTTTTTAATGTTTATTGTAAGATTTATATTTATAACACCCTGCAAACCTGTATACTTATTTTGTTGAGCT
>CAZCPI010000020.1:5451-24423 GCA_964500535.1 uncultured Bacteroidales bacterium | reverse complement strand
ACTGACTCCTTTAGAAAAAAAGTCTGTGTGATATCTTTCAAACTTAAAAAAAAGCCTTCTTAAAAAAAGTAATATAGATAAGAATTATTAAGAACCGAAATCATCAAACATAAGCATCTCCATGGGTACTCCTATATTATCAAGCATTACTTTAACAGCGTTTGCCATAGGACCCGGACCACACATGTAATACTCAATATCTTCAGGAGCTTCGTGATCCTTAAGATAATTATCGTAAATAACCTGATGTATGAAACCAACATAGCCATTCCAGTTATCCTCAGGTCGGGGTTCACTCAGAGCAATGTTGAAAGTGAAATTAGGGAATGCCATCTCTATCGCCCTGAAATCCTCTTCATAAAAAATTTCATTTTTAGATCTTGCTCCATACCAATAAGAAATTTTCCTGTCAGTAGTATGCAAAGTATTAAACAAGTGAAGCAAATGAGATCTTAAAGGGGCCATACCGGCGCCACCACCAATATAAAGCATTTCACGTTTGGTTTCAAGGATATGGAATTCTCCGTAAGGCCCTGAAACAGAAACCTTATCACCCGGTTTACGAGAGAAAATATATGACGAACAAATACCCGGATTAACGTCAGCCCAACCACCCTTAGCTCTGTCAAACGGAGGCGTAGCTATTCTTATATTCAGCATTACAATATTACCTTCAGCAGGATGATTAGCCATTGAGTAAGCCCTGTAAGTAGGTTCAGGATTACTCATCTTCAAATCCCACATTTTAAACTTGTCCCATTCAGACTTAAATCTGTCATCGATATCAAAATCTTTGAAATCAACATCAACAGTAGGAACATCAATCTGAATGTAGCTTCCGGACTTGAAATTAAGGGTTTCACCTTCAGGTAATTTAACTACAAATTCTTTAATAAACGAAGCTACATTATGATTTGAAACCACTTCACACTCCCATTTCTTAATTCCCAGAATGTGTTCTGGAATCTTTATCTGTAGATCTTCCCTGACTTTAACCTGACAACCCAATCTCCAGTTGTCCTTAATCTGAGATCTTGAAAAAAAGCCGGTTTCTGTCGGTAAAATATCACCTCCGCCTTCAACAACCTGGCACTTACACATACCACAACTACCACCACCGCCACAAGCAGAAGGAAGAAATATTTTGTTTTCACCAAGCACAGACAAAACAGAGGATCCTCTCGGAGTAATAAGCTCCTTTTCCTGATTGATTACAATCTTCACATTTCCCTCCGGAGTAAGCTTCTCTTTGATATACAACAATAAAACCACCAGTAATAAAGTTACCAGAAGAAAAATGAATATACTCAAACCCAATGTCACTATGTTTATTTCAATCAAGATCATATGTCAAAGTTTTATTCCCATGAAACCCATAAAAGCAATACCCATCAAACCTGCTACGATAAAAGTTATACCCAACCCTTTGAGGGGTTTAGGAACTTTAGAATATTCCATATGTTCACGTATAGCTGCCATACCCAAAATCGCTAACATCCATCCTATTCCGGAACCAAATCCATAGACTGTGGCTTCACCGGTGGATTCAAAGTTCCTTTGTTGCATAAAAAGAGAAGCACCAAGGATAGCACAGTTGACCGCAATTAAAGGAAGGAAAATTCCTAACTGATTATATAAGGTGGGCGTAAATTTCTCTACAGCCATTTCCACAATCTGGGTCATTGAAGCAATGATAGCAATAAATAATATGAAACTCAGGAAGCTCAGATCGTATCCTGCCAGAGCAGGGCTTATCCAGGCCATGGCACCTGCCCTTAAAATATAAGTATCCAGCAAATAGTTTACAGGAACTGTGATCACCAGGACAAAAGTTACCGCGATACCAAGTCCAACCGAAGTCTTAACAGTTTTTGATACAGCCAGATATGAACACATACCCAGGAAATATGCAAAAACCATATTATCAATAAAGACCGATTTTACAAAAAGGTTAAATAGGTGTTCCATATATCATTATTTTTCCTGTAAATCCTTATTTATTGCCCTGTGAGCCCAAATGATACAGCCAACAACAATCAAAGCCATAGGCGGTAGAATCATAAGTCCGTTATTCATATAACCTGCATCATAAACAGCCTGAGGGATTATTTTGAAACCAAAAAAGCTGCCGGAGCCAAGTAACTCACGCACGGTTGCTATTATAATCAACACTATTGCATACCCGAGGCCATTTGCTATACCATCCACAAAAGAATCAAAAGGTTTATTACCAAGAGCAAAAGCCTCAAGTCTTCCCATCAATATGCAGTTTGTTATTATCAGTCCGATAAAAACTGACAATTGTTTCCACATATCATATACATAAGCCTTTAAAAACTGTTCAACTATGATCACAAGGGCAGCTACTACAACAAGCTGAACAATTATCCTGATTCTGTTTGGTATTGTGTTACGCAATAAAGAGATTATCACATTTGAAAATGCGGTCACAACAGTAACCGAAATCCCCATAACCAAAGCAGGTTTCACCTGAGCAGTTACTGCAAGCGAAGAGCAAATACCCAATACGAGAACAAGTATCGGATTGCCTTTGCTTAAAGGATTCAGAAATATTTCTTTTTTAAAATTCATATTTTAAATGAGTTTCTTTTATTTGATTCAGTCGTAATAATATCCGGCAGGCTATTTTTTATCTGCCATATTAAAAAATGTTTGGTATGCTCCCAGACTGTTAAGCAACATAGCTTCCAGGCCTTTACTTGTAATAGTTCCTCCTGAAATACCGTCAACAGCATCTCTGTCATCAACTTTCTGACCAGATTTCAGTACAGCAACAGACTTAAAAACTCCGTCAATAAGAATTTTTTTGCCTTCAAATTGCTGCTGAAATTTGAGCGTATTTATTTCAGCTCCAAGACCCGGGGTTTCACCCTGATGTGAGTATGATGCTGCAAAAATGGTCTTCCGGTCGTCGTTAAGAGACAGATATCCCCAGATAGGTCCCCATAGTCCTGCGCCATAAACCGGTATTATGTATTTCTTTGAACCATCTATATTTGCTTCATAAACAGGAAGCTGGCGTGATGATTGCTCTTTTCGGACTTCTTTGGAAACATCAATTTCAAAAGCTTTTCTTGGATCCGAAATCGTAACCTTACCACTGCTGTCAATAACATAAGCATTTACAATTGTTTTATTATATAATGACTCGGCCTGATCCAGCGATGCGTCGATTTTGACAGATCTCAGTATCTGCGACATCTTATCGACATCTCCGTTTTTAGCCTGCTTTTCTTTTAATACCCCGTTTGTAAGAGCCAGAGCTGCAGCCACAATGATTACCATAACGGATGAATATATCAATGTATATGTATTACTGTTCTTATCCATATTTTCAAACTTTTACTTTTTTGGCATTAAACTTAATCCTGTTTTTCCTCTTCTTTACATTACCCTGTACAACATAGTAATCTATAACTTTGGCAAAAATGTTCATCAATAATATTGACAACATCATCCCCTCCGGATATGCGGGATTAACTACGCGTATCAACATGGCAATAAGCCCGACAAGAAAACCATAAATCCATTTACCTGTTTCAGTTCTCGACGAAGTCACAGGATCTGTAGCCATAAAGACAGCACCAAAGGCGAAACCACCAAGACATATTTGCTCCCAGAAAGGCACGTCCATATAAGCATTTACTGAAAAGGCATTAAAAAGAAGGATTATTGAAATACCTCCGGCAAATACTGAAGTTATTATTTTCCAACTGGCAACACCCGTAATGATAAGGAATGCCGCGCCTAATAAAATTGCTAAAGTGGAGGTTTCGCCAATACTGCCGGGTTTCAGACCTATAAACATGTCAAGCCAGCTTAATGGCTGGCCCATAATATCCGTAAACTGAATCTTGTCTGCAACAGACGATGCTGCCTGACCAAGTGGTGTTGCTCCGGTGAAACCATCCACAACAGGTATTGATTGACCAAATCCGAAATATTCTTTTGATGTAACCCAAACGCTTGTTCCGGACATTTTGGATGGATATGCAAAAAACAGAAATGCCCTTGTGACCAAAGCGACGTTAAAAATGTTATATCCGGTCCCTCCAAATATTTCTTTAGCAAAAATAACTGCAAATGCTGTAGCAACAGCAACCATCCACAACGGAGTTTCAATAGGCAATATTAAGGGTATTAACAGACCTGAAACCAGAAAACCTTCCTGAATTTCTTCTTTTTTTATTTGAGCTGAAATAAATTCCACTCCCAAACCAACTACATATGAGACTATTATATAAGGTAAAACCGCAAGTAATCCCCATCCGAAAACCTGAAAGAAATCCATATCCTGCAGCTTGCCTATTGCAAGATAATGCTGATAACCCGTATTGTACATACCGAACAACATCGTCGGTATCAAAGCCAGTATTACCCAAAACATTGTTCTCTTGGTATCTATGCTGTCATGTATATGTACTCCTGAACCGGAAGTCCTGTCAGGTACAAAAAGAAAAGTCTCGAAACCTTCAAACACAGAATTCAGCGACGATAACTTTCCACCTTGTGAAAAGTGAGGTTTCACTTTGTCTAATATTTTTCTTAATGCTTCCAATTGCTCAACAATTATTATTAATCACCATTTTCTAATTTCAATGAATCCAGGCTTTGCCTGATTATCTTTTGAACTTCAATTTTTGAAGTACAGACAAATTCGCATAAAGCGAAGTCTTCGGGAGCTACTTCATAAATCCCAAGGTCTTCCATTTTTTCATAATTGCCGGTTATGCATGCTCTGACTAATTGTTCAGGCAAAACCGACATTGGAAAAACTCTGTCATACTCACCGGACATTATTAAAGCTCTCTCTCCCCCTAAAATCCTGGTATCTGCCGTGAATGTTATATTCGGGATTATCTTTTGAATAATCCAGCTGAAATATGTCCTGCTGAAACTAAAAGTGTTCAGTCTGGGCATTATCCAACCTATAAACTCGTGAATGTTTTGACCTTCTCTGATTACCGTCAGCTGATAAGAGTAAAAGTCAAGACTTCCCTCATAATCTACTTTCTTACCAGATAAAACATTACCATTTATATATCTCAAAGGTACTTCTTTATAAACATTCCCCTCTACCAAAGCTTTAATCGGATATCCGGGCAGGCATCTGACATATCGTGGATTTCTGACTTCAGGACCTGTAATGGCAACTATCTTCGATAAATTAACTTTACCTGTCAGAAAAAATCTGCCTATCAACATCAGGTCAGGCAAATTAAGTGTCCACACTATTTCTCCTTTATTGACCGGCTCAATGTTATTGATCTGAACTCCTGCATTTCCGGCAGGATGGGGTCCATCAAAATATCTTACTTCAATATTTGCGGATTCCTTTTTTATCGCCTGACATGTACAACCAACAGGCACACCCAGATAAACTTTACCATCAGTAAGCTTTCTTATTATTTCCAGTCCCGCATTGATTTCATTTTCATTACCTTTTGTAAGATAATCGTAATCAGGTGCTAAAGGAGCCGAATCAAAGCATGTTACAAATATCGATCTTGGTTTCTTAACAGGATTTGCATAAATATCGTAAGGTCTTTGTTTAATCAATAGCCACAAGCCTGATTGTTGTAATAGCTCTATAATTTTTTCCTGAGACAATTCATCCTGAGTTTTGGTTTCAAAATCAAGATATTCGATTTTTGTATCAGGCTTAATGACGATATTAAGTAATTTTCTCTTATCACCTCTCACAACCTCATTTACTGTACCACTAACAGGTGCTACACAATTGATTTCAGGGTAATTTTTATCTGACATCAAAGGCGTACCAGCCAGAACCCTGTCACCGGCTTTTACTAAAAGCCTTGGGGTGAAACCATGAAAATCCAAAGGGGAAATATTACAATATTCTGCAATGCCGGCAGAAAAAGATTCTTTTTTTGCACTGCCTGAAAGATTGATATTTAAACCTTTTTTTATTCTGATAACATTTGCCATAAAAAAATATTTGGTCGCTAATTTATGAAATTTTAACTGAATAACTTTAATGATAAAAGGCTTATTAGTAAGTTTTTTTCAAAATTTCAGAACAAAAAAACACTGATGGTTTAAACTTCTCATAAAAATTTATAGGTTTGTCTTTCCATTTATTACTTATGATTTTGACTATGAAACACTGTAAAGCGGCGTTACTGATTTTGTTCTTTTATCTTTCACTAATTATCAGTGCGGTTTCACCGGTAAATATTATTTATGATGATCAGATTAAGACTATAAAGATCCATCCGTTAAATGACTGGATGTCCCCTCCTGTTATTAATCTTGAAACTAATGATCAGCTGCTTCTAAGCTGGGATCAGCTTTCTCACGACTACAAGAGATACGCTTACAGGATAATACATTGCAACCGGGACTGGAGCAAATCAGACCTGAATCAGCTGGAATACACAGATGGCTTCAATGAAAATGATGTTAATGATTACGAGAGATCTTACAATACTTCCACATTATATACTCACTACAAACTTAAAATCCCTAACGACGATCTGAAAGTTAAGTGTTCCGGCAACTACAAGCTTGAAGTTTTTGACAAAGACTGTCCTGACAGTAATGTATTTGTAACGCATTTTATGGTCCTGGAGAAAAAGACCAGGATAGAAATGTCTGTTACAGCCAATACAGACGTTGATTTTCAGGATAAAAACCAACAACTGAGGGTTGAAGTGACTCCTGTTGGCTTTAGTTTTCAACAACCTGAAACAGAGGTTAATATAAGAATAGAGCAAAATCAGAGGCCGGATAATGAGGTTACGAATATCAGGCCATTATACATCAGTCCCGGTAAGTTGATTTTTGAACACGATAAGAATCTTATTTTTAAGGCTGGAAACGAATACAGAAGATTTGAAATTACCAGTTATAAACATTCGGGATTAAACGTAAATAAAACAACATTTTTCAGACCTTTTTATAATGTAGAACTTCTACCCTCTGAAACCAGACTAAATGGTTATTCCTATGATCAGGATCAAAATGGAAGATATCTTGTTCACAATATAGATTATAATTCAGATGACGTATGTTCTGATTATTTTCTGGTTCATTTTACATTTCCAATGGCCAATCCATGGATTGACGGCGGTTTATATCTGAACGGTGATCTTGTTAATAATCGCTCAGACAAAAAAAGCAAAATGATCTATAACTTTGATAGTAAAGCATATGAAGCAACTCTGTTTCTTAAACAGGGATCTTACAACTACCAGTACTTCTTCATACCATCATCAGGTGGTAAACCTTCTGTTGAAAAAACAGAAGGTTCATACTGGCAAACCGAAAATGAATATCAGGTTTACGTCTACTATCATCCAATTGGTGAAAGATATGACAAGCTTATTGGTTTCAGTCAGATAAAAACCGGCTTTTAAATCTGATTATTTTCTTTTAAAGGCGAGTAACATCATAAATATCAAAACTACTGCACCCAAAGCAATAGCTGCGTTTTTTGTAATATCTTTTTTGTAAGCTTCTTTATTGAGAATCAACTGATAATGCCAACCTTCAGTTTTATAGAACACCACCCATTCCTCAAAATCAACGGATTCTTCATTATTATCTTTTATCCAATGATCTGATAAATCATATCCCGGTGTTTCATTTTCAGGAAAAGTATTCTTAATTGTATAATAATCGTTTTTAAGCAATGAAAATGTGGCGATTTTATCATATTTACCTTTTTCAAATGAACCAGGAGATTTCTTGTCAAACTTTGTGAAGTAATCAAATGCGGCCTGATAGCACTCTCTCACTGAACTTCTGGCGTTTTTAGTCTTATATCCGGCATCCATCTGGATTTTTCCACCCATAAAGTCATCAATATAGCGTGGAGAATGATAGTTAAACTCCGGTTTTTTGAAACCAAGATCGCGTGAAGTATATTCTTCAAGAACATACTCGTCATCATTTAACTTCGTCAGTTTCCTGACTGTGAAGATACCGGTGGATTTGAATATTGAATACAGCCCGTACTTATCAGATATTTTTTCTGAATCCGGCTTTTTAACCCCTTTGTAATCAGTATTAATAAGAGCACCATCAGAAAACTCAAACTGACCATCCAAAACCGAGCTCCTTAAATTCAGTATATCATCAACTCTGGAAATCAACTCTTTTTTATATTTCTCTTTGTGCCTGTTTGTAAAAAAAAATACACCGGCAGATGCAAAAGCAAGCAATAAAACAAAAGTCACAGCTAATCTGAAAATCGGTTTACCATTTCCGGAATTGCTTTTGTTTAAATTTTCAACAGTCTGATTTTCCATGGATTCACAGTTTTTAATTAGTTTTCAAATTGGTTATACTATCAAATATAAAAATATTTATTCCAGTTTAAATCTCATTCTCCAACGACCATTTTCAAATTCATGATTGAGTATCTTAAACTTACCTATTTCCGATGTATTTTGAACATGAGTCCCTGCACATGCACAAACATCATAATCACCAACTTTAATTATTCTTATCATTTCAAAACTATCTTCAGGCAACTTACTTAGGTCAGCAATTTTTGATGCTTCATTAATTGGCATGAATTCAACAGAAACAGGCAAATTCATTCTGATAACTTCATTGACCTTGTTTTCAACTTCAGAAATTTCTTCTGAAGTCGGGATCTCTTTCAGATAATAGTCACATTTTGATTTTTTTCTCTCTATATGAGCATTCATAGATCTTTTGCATCCGAACATTCTTACCATTGTCTGATTCAGAATATGTTCGGCTGTATGCATCGGCGGATATTCCTGTTTGTTGTGGTTAAATACTATTTCTTCCATAATTATATTGTAATTATGGCAAATATAATAATTAAAAAAACGATTACTGAAAGCCGTTTTTTTTTAATTTTGTTAGACAAGTAACCTTTCATAAATGAGAAACATCAGATTTGTAATAATTGTTTTGACATTATCTGTTTCGACAGATATAGTTTCTCAGATTTTATCTACTCCATTTGATTTTCACCCTGAAAAAGCATACCTGCTGGAGAAACCAAAAAAATTGCCGGCTCTAAGGTCGGGATATGTAGAAAATCGTTCAGCAGGAAACTGGGATTTGATGTATAATTGTCTGAGCTTAAAAGTTGATCCTAACTATAAATACATTGAAGGCAATGTCAGGTTTATTTTTAAGTCTTTAAAAGACAGTCTTTTATCAATCTCAGTTGATCTTGAAGACAATATGGCGGTCGACTCAATAATATTTGAAGGAAAACCATGCAGGTACACCCGTGAAAACAAATTAGTAAATATTATACTGCCTGAAATAATCAATAAAGATGAAAAAAGAGATTTTACATTATGGTACAAAGGGATCCCGATAAATGGCGGTGTACAGGCATTCTCTCAAAAAATCATAAAAGGAGAACCTTCAATATATACATTATCTGAACCATATGGAGCGAGGGAATGGTGGCCCTGTAAAGAAAGTTTGTCGGATAAAATTGATTCTGTCGATATTTTTGTTGAAACCCCCTCAACATATAAAACCGCTTCAAACGGCATATTAGTTTTTGATACCATTAATGGTCAAAACAGAAAATGCCACTGGAAACACCGGCATCCGGTTTCAACTTATCTTGTCTTTATTTCTGTCGGTAATTATGAAACTTATACAGACAGTATTCAACTGAAGGATGGTACCAATCTGAACGTTATGAATTACGTATATAAGGGTGGACTTGATTTTGCGAAGGGTTTCTCGAAAATTACTGAGAATTACATGAAGTATTTTTGTGATAATCTTACTTTATATCCTTTTAAAGATGAGAAATACGGTCATGCTGAATTCGGTTGGTCCGGAGGAATGGAGCATCAGACTATGACATCATTAAGTCAGTTTCATGAACTTTTAATTAATCATGAAATGGCTCATCAATGGTTTGGGGATTATATAACATGCTCAAGCTGGAATGAGCTCTGGTTAAATGAAGGTTTTGCCACTTACTATGAAATAATGTCATATGATTTCTTTCATCCCGGTTACCTGGAATCATGGAAAAATTCAATGTTGTCAGGTCTTGGAAGCGATGATGGAAAGACTATTTATACTAATAATATTGATGATATCGACGAACTTTTTGATGGTTACTACAGATATTATAAACCGGCTTTCGTTATATATATGTTGCAGAAACAAATCGGAAGCGAAGCTTTTAATAAAGGCATCAGCAACTATATCCATGACAAACAAGCCATTGATGGATTTACTTCAACAGAAATTTTAAAGAAAAACATGGAAATGGCTTCGGATGCTGATCTCTCAGAATTTTTCAAAGACTGGATAATGGAACCCGGTTATCCTGTATTTGATATCAGTTGGGAGTATTCAAATCAGTCTGTTAATATTGATGTTTACCAAAAGCCATCCATAGACGGAGGTCCTTTTTATGAAATGAAAATACCGGTGACAATTAAATCAGGGCAGTCTGAAAATACTTATTGGCTACCAAATGTGAAACAAGGTCAGCGTTTCAGTATTCCTTGTAATACATATCCCGAATCAGTAATTTTCAATAAAGATAAATTTATATTGTGTCAGGAAAGCAAATTCAATGGGTATGTTAACAAAAACAATGACCAGAATTTTAAAATTTATTTTGATGATAATTCAAAGAAGATCACAATTAACAATATAACTGATTATGTATCAGAATATTCTATTTATGATATAAGCGGCATTTTACAAATGAATGGTGATTTGAGAAACCCATCTTCAGAAATACATTTAACAGGTTTGCACCCCGGAATTTATCTTATTTCGGTTTCATCTGAAAAATGTAAAAAAAATGCTGTTATCAGACTCAGATAAAGCGCATATTCTTTTTAATTTTATGCCAATTTTCAAATTAACGATACTTTATAAATGATTATTCAAAAACTTTTCACCTCTTCTGAAAAAGCTTCCTTTATAAATAAAATAAATACTTGTATAGACTTTCTCGAGGAATCCTGTATAAATGAAAATGTAGCAGGAGCAGTTATTTTTATAGATTCTTTATCAGATACTGATTATTTTAAGAAAAAAGATTTAATCAAACAGATTATTTCTGACAGGAAATTACATTTACCGGTTAATGTTCAATCTCAATCATTTCCGGAAAAAATCTCAATCGAAATCTGGGTCTGCCCGGATGCAAACGGGATTGAATGCTTAAATGCTGGCGATTTTAATTATGTTAAGATAAAAACGAATGCTGATAACTATATATTTGGTTTCGGAATATCAAGTGAATTTCATAACACCCCAATTGAAAGCCAGATTGACTATGCTTTTACCAAAACAATGGAAATACTGAATGCAGAAAATCTTGACTTTTCCAATGTAATCAGGCAGTGGAATTATGTACCCGGTATAACTGGTTTTATTGAAAGAGGCAATAAAACATTCCAGAATTATCAAGTATTCAACGAGATAAGACAAAGTAATTATTCAGCTTGTAATTTTGATAACGGATATCCTTCAGCAACAGGCATAGGCACAGGATTTGGAAATTTTTGCATTGATTTCATAGCTTCAGCATCAAATAATCCTATAAATATTAAGCCTTTATCTAATCCAAAGCAAAGCGATGCTTATAAGTATAGCCAGGATAAACTTATTGGAGACAGAATAAATGGTACTTTGAAGATGGCTCCGTTATTTGAAAGGGCGAAGATTGTTGAAGATGAAGATTTTAATACTATATTTATCTCAGGAACGGCTTCAATTACCGGAGAGGAAACCATTGGTATAGGTAACATTGTACTTCAGACAGAAACTACAATCGACAATATATCAGAACTTACATCAGAAATAAAACATAAGTATGATTCTTTATACACATATGTCAGAGCGTATATAAAATATGAAAAGGATTTAGATACAGTCAAAAGCATTTGTGAGAAAAAATTTCCCGGAGTTAAAACAGTGTATTTAAAATCAGACATTTGCAGAGAAGATTTACTAGTCGAAATTGAAACAGCGCTTGTGCAAAAAAAAATTGAGACCAACCTTAATTAAGAATGGTAAGTACCATATAATAATACCGGAAAAACAAAATTAAAGCTCAATGAAATCGGGTAATAATAAAAATAAAAGCAGTAAAGTCCAAACCGGGAAAAAGTCAGTTAAGCCCGGCAACTCTGCGAAAATGCTTAACGTCTCGCTGGCAACGGCATCGATTATTGTGACATTAATCCTTACGGCCGGAGTAAATCCATTTTTACTTAAGAAATTTCAGGATCTGGACATTTTTATGTTCAATATTGATTTCCTGAAAGAAAATCTAAGTAATGTTGGCGGCCTGACAATATGGCTTGGATCATTCTTCAATCAGTTTTTTTATAATCCTGCTATTGGAGCCATCATTTACAGTATACTCCTGTCTTTAGTTACATATTTGACTTACAAGATTTTCGACCTTAAGAAATCCGGCTTTCCACTGGCAATGATACCTTCTTTATTGTTATTATTGACTTTAACTGAAACCGGATACATGGTTTATTTACTAAAAATCAACAGTATTGCTTATGTTAATATCATATCTGTCATATGCATACTCATTGGTTTATTATTGATAAAAAGTACTCGCAAACTTGTACTCAGAATATTTTTAGTTATATCTTTTATAATTGTAACATTCCCGGTATGTGGGTTTTATGCTTTGTTTTGCGCATTGCTGATTATAATTATTTGCATTAAAGACTATCTTGAACAAAAACAAATCAAGCAGCTTATTCCGGCTGTAATACTCATATTGCTTATCCCTTTAGTACCACACTTTTATCAAAGATATATTTATGATAACGTATATGTTTCAGATGTATATTTTACGCTTTTGCCGGGGTTCAGCTTAAATAAAGACTATATAATCCTTTGGCTTCCCTATATCTTACTTGGAGTTTTTTTCATTGGCATGTTGTTTTATAAATCACCTGAAAAAAAGTATAAATCCGGTGGTTCTACCTCTGATCATTCAAAAGGGAGTAAGGAATTAAGCTCGCGAAAACTCACTCCAGCTCCTGCTATTTTAATGTTGTTTACAATACTTTTTGTAATTCTTTTCTCATACAGAGATCAAAACTTCAATACAGAATTAAAAATGCAGGCTGCGATTGATAAAGAAGACTGGAATGAAGTACTAAACCTGACGCGCAAGCAAGTGGATGAACCGACCAGAAATATTGTAATGTATACAAATCTGGCTTTGTACAAACTTGGTACAGCCGGAGACAGAATGTTCCGGTACCCGGCCGGACAAATGATTATTAAATCTCCTGTACCTGTTTCTTCAATGCAAATTTCCGGCATTCAGATGTATTATTATTACGGTTTGACAAATTATTGTTATAAGTGGTGCATGGAATATTTTGTCGAAAATGGTGTAAAAACTAATCAGCTTAAATATTTTGTTTTAAGCTCTTTAATCAATGGTGAAACCAAACTGGCCCGGAAATATAATGATATGCTTAAATCCACTTTATTTCATAAGAAATGGGCAACTGATCACCAGAAATATATAGATAACCCGAAGGAAATCGCGGTTTCACCGGAATTTGCAGGAATAAGGAAACTCACTGCAAAATATGATATTCTGGATGGAGATCATCAGATGCTTGAATCATATCTTAGAAATTATTTTTCAAATCTCAAAGATGGTCCTGTAGAGCAATTAGAGCTTTCTCTTCTTTATTGCCTGGAGCTTAAAGATATGAATAAATTCTGGCCAAGGTTCTTTTATTGGGCTATGACCCAAAAGAGAATTCCTGTACATTTTCAGGAAGCAGCGTTATTATTTCAGAATATACGGAATAATAACGTTAATCTTCAGAATATCACTTTTGACGAAAAAGTTTTGAATAATTTCCGGAATTTCCTTTCACTTTCTAAACAGTATTCAGGTTTACCAATTGAACAGGCTAAGGAGCTGTATAAAAATCAAATTGAAGGAACTTACTGGTATTACTTCTTGTTTTATAATGAATAATCAGAAAATTAAGATGCAAACACCCGGATTTAAAAAACCTATTAACGGTTTCATATATATTTTAATTGTTGCTGCTTTATTATTGTCATCCTGCAACGGGACACCTGAAAATGCTTCAAATTCTGATAACAAAGCAGAGATTTATCCTGAATATGATGATATTACAATACCATTCAACATTGCTCCATTTAACTTCAGAATAATTGAGCAAGGTGAATCGTATTATACCAGTATTTCTTCTGAAAATGGTGATCCGATAATTTCTAAAGACAAAGATGTTAGAATCAATCCAAAAAAATGGAAAAAATTACTTGAGAATAATAAAAACAAAAAACTAACCATTGACATATTTATAAAGAAATCAGGCAAATGGATAAACTATCAGGACATTATATGCGATATTTCAAGTGATCCAATAGACAAATATGTCGTTTACAGATACATACAGCCTCTTTATACAACGTACGAAGATATGTCGATTAAACAACGGGATCTGGAAAGCTTTGAGACTAAAACTTTGATTGACAACAGAAAATTATCTTCAAATGAAAATCCGCATTGTGTTAATTGTCATTCATTTCAGGATTATAACAGGACAGGTAACATGCAGATGCATTTCAGAGGTAAAGATGGAGGAACTCTTATTATTGACGATAATATTCACAAAAAAGTAAATCCAAAAGCTAAAGAACTTAACTCAGGAGTTGTATATCCTTCCTGGCATCCCAAAATGGATTTAATAGCGTATTCTCTTAATACTATTGGTCAGAATTTCCATACTACCGACAAGGATAAGGTCGAAGTTATGGATTCCAGATCTGAACTGGCAATTTATGATGTTAAAAATAATTCTATCAAACAATTGACGTTTACTGATGACCAGATGGAAACATTTCCTTACTGGAGTCCTGACGGTAAATATTTGTATTATGTTTCAGCATATTATCTGCCCAAAACAGATGCTATTGAAAATGAAATAATTGAGAACTATCAAACAATCAAATACGATATTTACAGGATGTCATTCAATGAGAAAGACACTACTTTTTCTGATAAAGAACTAGTTTATAGTGCTTCTACTGAAAATAAGAGTGCAACATTCCCGAGAGTTTCACCAGATGGAAAGTATCTGCTGTTTTCAATGGGCAATTGTGGTAATTTTCATATATGGCACAGGAGCAGTGATCTTTTCCTCTTAAACCTGTCAGACGGCAAATTAATGGATACAAAAGTAATTAACAGTCCTGACGTTGAGAGTTACCATTCATGGTCTTCAAACGGCAGATGGATAATTTTTAGTTCAAGACGTGAAGATGGATCATACACAAGGTTATATGCGGCATACTTTGACAAAAACGGCAATTTCCATAAACCATTTGTGATACCTCAAAAAGACCCGTCTTTTTATAAAAAATCATTCAAATCTTTTAATATTCCCGAGTTTATAACCAAAGAAGCTGCTACCAACAGTAATAAAATTGTAGAAGCATTTAGTAATGAAGCAGATATTGCAACTTTAAAACAGTAAGAGCTATGAAGAATCCGATTCTAAGTCTGTGTTTGATGATAACATTTTTGTTATCATCAAGTTCGCTTTTGGCTGAAATCCTGGTTTCACCGAATGGAGAGTTAAAAATGAATTTTAATGTCAATGAAAAAGGTGAAGCATTATATGATCTTGCTTACAAGGAGAAACCTGTAATTAATAAATCCGGATTGGGTCTGGAGATAAAAGGTGAGAACAATCTATTATATGGTTTCTCAATCTTAAATACTAAAACTTCTTCTTTTGATGAAACCTGGCGTCCTGTCTGGGGAGAAGAAAGCCATATAAGAAACCATTACAATGAGATGGAAGTAACTCTTAAACAAAAAAATACGGATTTGAGATTAATCCTGAGATTCAGATTATTTGATGATGGTCTGGGGTTCAGATACGAATTCCCGCAGCAAAAAAATCTGAATTATTTTACTATTAAAGAAGAGCATACTCAGTTTACTATGACCGGTGACCATAAAGCATTTTGGATATCAGGCGATTATGATACACAGGAATATGATTATACTGCATCGAGATTATCAGAAATCAGAAGTCTTAACCTTAAATCAAGAGATGGTAATGCTTCTCAAACTTTTTTTTCACCAACAGGTGTACAAACAGCTTTGATGATGAAAACAGATGATGGACTGTACATTAATATTCACGAAGCGGCTTTGAAAGATTATTCATGCATGCATCTGAATCTTGATGACAAAAATATGGTTTTTGAATCCTGGCTAACTCCTGATGCTCTTGGTAATAAGGGTTATATGCAGACTCCATGTACTTCGCCATGGAGAACTGTCATTGTTAGTGATGATGCAAGAAAAATTCTTGCATCAAGAATAACGCTCAATCTGAATGAGCCCTGCGCAATTAAAGAAACTGACTGGATTAAACCTGTTAAATATGTTGGTGTTTGGTGGGAAATGATAACCGGTAAGAGTACCTGGTCTTATACTAATGATTATTCCTCAGTGAAGCTTGGTGTTACTGATTATTCTAAATCCAAACCGAACGGAACACATGGTGCAAATAATGAAAATGTTAAAAGATACATTGATTTTGCTTCGAAACATGGTTTCAATCAGGTGCTTATTGAAGGATGGAATATCGGCTGGGAGGACTGGTTCGGAAATACGAAAGATTATGTGTTTGATTTTGTTACGCCTTATCCCGATTTCAATTTGAAAATGCTTAATAAATATGCTCAGGAAAGGGGTGTTAAACTTATGATGCATCACGAAACGTCTTCTTCAGTAATTAATTATGAAAGGCATATTGACAAGGCATATCAGTTTATGGTCGACAATGGTTATAATGCTGTTAAAAGCGGATATGTCGGGAATATTATACCACGCGGTGAGCATCATTACGGGCAATTTATGAACGACCATTACCTGTATTGTGTTAAAAAAGCAGCTGAATACAGGATTATGGTAAATGCTCATGAAGCTGTCAGGCCTACAGGTCTTTGTCGTACTTACCCTAATCTGATTGGAAACGAATCCGCAAGAGGTACTGAATATGAGGCTTTCGGAGGCAGCAAACCATTCCATACCACTCTCCTGCCCTTTACAAGGCTGATTGGCGGTCCGATGGATTACACTCCCGGGATATTTGATACCAAACTAACTTTCCTGTCGGGTAATCATGGATGGGTACATACAACAATTGTAAAACAACTTGCTCTTTATGTAACACTTTACAGTCCTCTGCAGATGGCTGCTGACCTGCCGGAAAACTATGAAAAGCATCCTGATGCGTTTCAGTTCATAAAAGATGTAGCTGTCGATTGGGACGAAACCAAATATATTGAAGCAGAACCTGGTGATTATATCACAATAGCAAGAAAAGCAAAAGGCACAGAAAATTGGTTTATTGGTGGTATTACTGATGAAAATTCAAGAAAATCTTCATTTATTCCTGACTTTCTTAATCCTGATAAAAAATACGTGGCAACTGTTTATCTTGACGGAGAGGATGCTGATTATGAAAATAATCCGACATCATACAGGATTATTAAGGGATTAGTAAATTCCAAATCAAGGATTGAATGCAAGCTTGCCAGAAGCGGAGGCTTCGCTATAAGTATTATTGAAGCCTCTTCAACTGACATTAAAAAATATAAGAAATTAAAGCTGTAATTAACAGGCTATACTACTTAGATATTCAACAGCCTTTTGCGGATCCGGCGCATAGAAGTCAGCTCCGATTTTTTTGCAGAAATCTTCATTTACAGGTGCTCCACCTATGAGAACAGTTGTATTTGGGCTGATTTTCTTTATCTCAGAAACCGATTGCTCCATATTGCCCATAGTCGTTGTCAGCAATGCAGACAATCCTACGACTGCTCCAGGATTGTTATTGATAGCATTCAGGAATTTCTCAGTTGAAACATCTACTCCAAGATCAATTATGCTCCAACCTCCACCTTCAATCATCATTGAAACCAGGTTTTTACCTATGTCATGCAAGTCACCCTTAACAGTACCTATTATAAAAACACCCTTTGTCTTAATATCTCCGGATACAAAAAATGGTTTGAGGCATGACATTGAAGCACCCATAGCCTTAGCAGACATTAACATCTGAGGTACAAATATCTTATTCTCAGAAAATTTCTGGCCAACTTTAGACATAGCAGGGATTAAACCTTCTTCTAGAATTGTTTGTGGATTAATACCTGATTCGAGAGCTGATGCTGTCAACTCCAGAGCTCCGTCCTGATCCTTCATTTGTGGAGGATAAGGAGATTTTCTGTCTACTTTGCCAAACTCGACAGATTCTGAAATTTTTTCAATTATTGGTTCCATGTATTTTATTTGATAGATTTTAGATTTTTATCATTATGCGGATTCTTACCTTCAGCAGTTAAAAGATAATCCAGTAATTTCTCGTAACGTTTTTCGATATTTCTTCTGACTATTTTCATAGTGCTGTTCATCATTTTGTTGCTTTCATTAAAATCTTCTTCCAGCAAAGCAAATGCTGAAGGCAACCATCTTTCCGGAAATATCCCGGCGTATTTTCCACCTTTTTTATATTCATTTATTGCCTTATGAAACAATTCAACAGCTTCTTTTTTTGCATCAGCTGACGATAAATCAGGTATAATTCTCTTTACGGCCTGCATATTCGGTACAATTAAAGCTACAGTATATGCACCCTGATTATTATACAACATTACCTGTTCAATATATGGACACAAAGAAACCATAGATTCCTCAATACCTTCAGGACTATATTTTTCACCATCGCTGCCAATAAGAAGACTTTTCGAGCGACCATAAACATTGAGGAAACCGTCTTTATCCAACTGCCCAAGGTCTCCTGTATATAACCAGCCATCTTTTAATACCTGGGCTGTTGCCTCAGGATTTCTCCAATAACCGGCCATTACATTTTCTCCCTTAATTACAATTTCTCCTTTTTT
>CAZCPI010000020.1:0-5351 GCA_964500535.1 uncultured Bacteroidales bacterium | reverse complement strand
TATCCCTCTTTATTGTAAATCATATTTATTTTTATGGCCGTGTTGAATAGCTTCTCAACAAATGGTCCCATATCGCGAACTGAATTTTCTACATTCTTTTTGAATGTTTTCGCCAATGCCGGAACAGTCATTACAACATTTGGCTGAAACTCTTTCATTGCAATCGGTATGTTCTTGATATATTCGAAAAGTGTCTTTCCTGTTGGCACAGTTGCAATACCACCACCTCTCTGAATAAATGTATAGAAACCGGTTACATGAGCAAAACAATGATCCAATGGCAAAATAAGCAGGGTTCTGAAGTCTTCGGGAACTGCGACTACCGAAAGTGACTGTTCAACATTTGCAGTGAAGTTCCTGTGAGTCAACATCACCCCTTTAGGATCAGCCGTAGTGCCTGAAGTGTAAGTAATATTCGCAAGATCAGTTCCACTAACTGAATGGGCTAACTCAAGTAATTTTCCAGGATTATTAAGGTTCCATTCATCACCAATAGCATAAAATTCATTAAGAGACATTTCGCCATTCTGCAAATCTTCTTTATTGCTTCCTATAACAATAACTTTTTCTACAGTTTCGAGCTTTTCACGGATTGCCCTTATTTTTCCTATCTGAGATATTGAAACCAAAATAAATCTGGCTTCCGAATGATTTAGTCTAAACAACAAATCACTTGATTCAGTCAGTTTAACTGAAAGCGGTACATTTACGCCCCCGGCATAAAGCATACCCAATTCACCAATTATCCATGCATTGCATCCTTCTGACAACAAAGCAGCTCTGTCACCAGGTTTAAGACCAAGAGCAATAAAACCCCCACCGGCCTTAAATACCAGCTCTCTACCCTTTTTATATGTAATTGATCTGTATCTTGAATCTCTTTCCCATAGAAAAGGCTTTTCAGCATATTTTTTAACGCTGTTCTCAAATAAATCAATCAATGTAATATTGTTATCAGGAGTAATATTTTGCTTCTTCCTGATTATATTTATTGAAGGTATTTTTTTTAATATTTTGTTTTTATCGACTTTCATTATTCCTGATTAATAGTTTTTAAATTGTCAGTGAGCTTTAATCAAATGTTGCTTAAATTTTCAGCGTTTAGAATATTTTTCCCTTCAGTCGTCAATAAATATTCAATTTTTTTTGCATAATGTTTTTCAATCTTGCCTCTTACCATTTTCATAGTACTGTTCATCATTTGATTTTGCTCTGTGAATCCTTCAGAAAGCACTCCAAATGTAGTTGGCAACCACCTTTCAGGAAACATGCCTTCATGTTCGCCACCTTTTTTAAATGCATTGACAGATTGCTGAATAAGCTTAATAGCTTCAACTTTACCTTCAGGTGTTTCAAAATTTGGCACAGACCTCTTTAATGCTTCTCTGTTTGGGTAGATCAATGCTATAGTAAAAGGGCTCTGATTATTGTATAGCATAACCTGATCTATATATGGAGATAATGTAACCAACGATTCTTCAATACCTTCAGGACTATATTTTTCACCATCACTGCCAATCAACAGACTTTTAAACCTGCCAAATACATATAAAAATCCATCTTTATCCATTGAACCTAAATCTCCGGTAAACAGCCAACCATCTTTAATCGTACTTGCCGTAGCCTCAGGATTTTTCCAATATCCCGCCATAACGTTTTCGCCTTTTATGACAATCTCACCTTTTTCACCAACCGGCAGAATATTACCTTTTTCATCCCGGATTGTCATCTCCAGGTTCTTTACAAGATAACCTGAAGAACCAAGTTTATGATGCGCCATGCCATTGGAAGAAATAACAGGTGTAGCTTCAGAGAGACCATATCCCTGAAACATAGGAATACCAATTGCATACCAGAATTTTTGCATATCAATATCCAATAGTGCTCCGCCTCCGATGAAGTAATCCAGTTTTCCACCCATCGCATCCCTTAATTTTGAGAATAATATTTTATCAAACAATAAAACCATGGGCCTCAGAATCCATGTACCTTTTGTTCCTTTGTTATATCCTTCTTTATTATAGGCAATAGCAACTTTCAACGCAAATTTGAAAAGATTCTCAGTAAATTTTCCTTTTTCTCTTACTCCTTTTTCTATGTTTCCTTTAAATGTCTTGGCAAGAGCCGGGACACTCAATAAGAGATTAGGTTTGATTTCCTTTATTGCTATCGGTATATTTTTCAGTGATTCTATGGAATTTTTCCCAACCGGTACAGTTGCTATACTGGCACCACTCGCCATAAAACTATAGAATCCGGCAACATGAGCAAAGCAATGATCCAGAGGTAAAATAAGCAGGGTTCTGTAGGTCGTAGGTATTGACATCAGAGAAAGCGCCTGTTCAACATTTGCCGTATAATTGCGATGTGTCAGCAGTATACCTTTAGGATCAGCTGTAGTACCTGATGTATATGAAATATTTGCGTAATCATCACCTGTTACTGAATCAGAAATTTTTAATAATTCTTCAGGGTGTTGTTTATTCCATTTTTCTCCGGTTTTATATAAATCTCCAAGAGAAATCTCTTTTTGTTGAATATCATTGATATCTGATCCGAAAACTATTATTTTTTCCAGATATGGAAGCTTGTCAACTATTGCCCTGATTTTGGGTAATTGTGTCCGTGAAACCATAATATACTTTGACTCAGAATGGTTCAACCTGAAAATCAAATCATTTGCCTCATTCAATTTAATAGAAAGTGGTACATTGACCCCACCCGCATGCATTATAGCCAGCTCTCCGATTATCCAGGAATTGCATCCCTCGGATAGTAAAGCCATCCGATCGCCTTTCTTAAGACCAAGATCAATCAGACCACCTGATAATTTATGAACAAGGATTCTGGTTTCATTATAAGAAGTAGATCTGAATTCAGTATCCCTCTCCCATAAAAAAGGATTTTCCGAATATTTGTCTACACATTCGTTGAAAAGGTCAATGATAGTTTTCTTTTTCATCTTTTTTGATTAAGGGTTTAAACGTCAAATTACCTGAAAAAAAAGCAAATAGCCGAATGTCTATAGTAGTTTTTTGTAAGTTTCTAACCAAAAATTTATTTCTTTACTGCAATGGATTTTCCCACAGCCAGTGCATCCAGATTTAACTTTACTATTTCTTCGCCTTTACGGGAAAAAATTCTCCTTATTCCATTTTCAATTTCTTCGTAAGAAATACAGCTGATAAATGGTGTCGCAGCACCAAGTATAACCATATTTGCAACTTTCACAGAACCTAAATCCTTTGATATGCTTTCGATATCAATCATCACCTTTCTCTGAATGGAGTCCAGTGATTTTTGAATCAAATCGACTGATGGATAATCCGTAATATTAATAAACGGAGTTGTATTTGAAACCAACCAGCCATTTTCAGAAAGCCATCCGGCATATCTTAATCCTTCCATGGGTTCAAGAGATATTACTATATCAGCCTTGCCTTTAGAAATCAGGTCAGAATATATCGGACGATCTGATAGTCTCAAATTAGATTGCACATCTCCTCCTCTCTGACTCATGCCATGTACTTCAGCTTGTTTCATATACAGACCCTGGCTTAATGCGGCTTCACCTAAAACAGCAGCTATCGACAAAATTCCCTGTCCTCCTACCCCTGATAATATTATGTCTGTCTTCATTTTTTCTTTTTACGTGATAAAGTCTGGATACATTCTCTCCTCGGAATTATAACCGAGACTCCGTCATAATCTATCTCAGATCTGATAAGATCGGCCATTTCCTGAATATTTTTCTTCAATGGTGTAACAACATGTAAATGAGCAGGCTCTACTCCCAGTCCTGTACAAATAGATTCAATTTTACCTGTTCCGGCAGAATTTTGTCCACCTGTCATACCAGTAGTTTCATTATCAGAAATAATAACAGTAATAGATGAGTTTTCATTTATTGCGTCAAGCAGGGATGTCATGCCTGAATGAGTGAATGTCGAATCACCTATTACAGCAACAGGATATTTAAGTCCTGCATCAGCCGATCCTTTAGCCATACTAATAGATGATCCCATATCAACGCATGTATGCATAGCTCTGAAAGGCGGTAAATATCCCAGAGTATAGCAACCTATATCTCCGAATATCTTCATATTCTCACCCATTTCATTAAATACAATATTCAGAGCTTCAAACATATCACGATGTCCACATCCTACACATAATGATGGTGGTCTGACACGAACAGCTTCTGATACCGGAGCTTTTTCAATTACATCAAAGCCAAATGCTTTTCCAACAATATCCGGATTTAACTCTCCTGTTCTTGGGAGAAACCCATTTTTACGGCCTAGAACTTTTAAACCGAATCCTTTTAATCCGGAAATATACTCTTCAATTAACGGATAACCTTCTTCAATAACTATCAGCTCGTCACATTTTGCAGCTAAATCCGATATAATATTAAGAGGTAATGGATACTGTGATATTTTTAAAACATCATATTTACAGCCATCAGGAAAATTTTCCATTAAATAATTATATGCTATACCTGAGACAATTATACCTTTCGATTTGTCGTGACCTTCTTCGTAAAAATTAAAAGGAGAATTCTCAGACAAGTTTATAAGATTATCCTGAGTTGAAAGTAGTTTTTCATAATTTCTCCTTGCATTTACAGGCAGAAGAACAAATTGTCTCAAATCCTGAGAATAATGGATACTATTCTGAGGCTTTTCAGCTTTTCTTTCAACTCCCGAACGGGAATGAGCCAATCGTGTAGTAATCCTGATCATTACAGGCAGGCCTGTTTTTTCAGATAAATCAAAGGCTCCATAAACCATATCATAGGCTTCCTGTTGATTTGAGGGCTCCAGAATTGGAATCATTGCAAAATTTCCATAAAACCTGGAATCCTGTTCATTCTGTGAAGAGTGCATCGAAGGATCATCAGCTGCAACAAAAACGAGCCCGCCGACAACTCCGGTTATTGCAGAATTAATAAACGCATCAGCGGCCACATTAACACCAACATGTTTCATGCAAACCATTGACCTTTTACCGGCAAAAGACATTCCCAAAGCTTCTTCCATTGCTGTCTTTTCATTTACAGACCATTTGCAATGAATATTGTCACTTATGGATTTTTTTGAAGACTGTATATATTCAGTAATTTCGGTCGAAGGTGTACCCGGATATGCATACACACCTGAGAGACCGGCATCCATAGCAGCCTGAGCTATTGCCTCGTCTCCCAGTAATAGAAGTTTGTCATTCATTCAGATAAAATCTTTTTTTGTAATGTTACAAATTTAAACATTTTACTCCATTATTCCTCTGGAATTTAATGCATCATGGTAATCTGATGCATTTTTGTTATGTTGTGCCAGTGTTGAAGCAAA
>CAZCPI010000019.1:10263-26087 GCA_964500535.1 uncultured Bacteroidales bacterium | reverse complement strand
AGATATGATTAAAAACACTTTTGTCCACCTGATTTTTTGTAAGAATTTTAATATTCAAATAGTTTTGTTGACCATATTTCTTTTGATCATGTAATTAAAATAATGAGCGATGTCTGAAAAAATCCTTTGTATTATACTTTGCTTTGCTTTGTTGTCGGGCTGTAAGTCTAAAGACAAGAAAAATGAAAAACTGCTTGATGATAATACTTCAGCTGTTTCTTCTGATAAACCTACAGAAGTGAAAGCCAAACCTGTCAGAAACGAAATGTTCAATTACGAACTGGTTTCAAACGGTACTGTAGCAGCACAAAAGAAAGCCGACCTGAAGTTTCAGTCTTCAGATATAGTGACACATATATTTGTCAAGAACGGTGACAGAGTTGCAAAAGGTCAAAAGCTGGCTTCACTGGATGCTTTTAAACTTCAAAAGGCGCTTGAACAGTCCCGGGACATCTTCGAAAGAGCTAAGCTTGATTTGCAGGATGTTTTGATCGGTCAAGGCTATTCACTTAAAAATCAGGAATCCATACCGGACGATGTTATGAAGATTGCTAAAGTGAAGAGCAATTATGACCAGAACAGGATTAATTATGAAATGGCTGAATATAATCTTAAATCTGCAACACTCAGGGCTCCATTCTCAGGGATAGTTGCCAATCTTGATACAAAGGAAAACAATATACCAACCGGGACGAATCCATTTTGCACTATAGTCGATGTGGTGCATCCTGAGGTGGTTTTCATGGTTCTTGAAAATGAACTCTCTTTTGTCAGAAAAGGTGATGGAGTACTGGTTTCACCATTTTCTTCTGATGAAAGCGCATTGAAGGGAAAGGTAACTGAAATAAATCCGATTGTCGACAAAAACGGCATGGTACAGATAAAGGCTTCTGTTGAAAATCCTCAAAGCAAATTGTATGACGGCATGAATGTCAGGATAAGGGTACAAAGAGCTGTGGATAAACAATTATTGATACCCAAGAGTGCTCTCGTGCTGAGAAACGGGCGCAAGGTGGTCTTCACGTATAAGAAAGGATTGGCTCAATGGGTTTATGTACAGACAAGTCTTGAAAATTCCGAGAGTTATGTTGTTACTGAGGGACTTAATCAGGGAGACAGTGTGATTTATGAAGGGAATATCAATCTTGCTCATGAGTCGCCTGTTGTTTTAAAATGATTTGCCTTTAGTGACAAAATCGAGAATTTCTTCAGTTACAAATATTATAGCAATCCATAATGATAAAGTTTCTTATTGATCGTCCGGTAGCAGTAATAATGGCTTTTCTGGCCTGCTGTATTGTGGGATTGGTCACATTATTCAACATACCGGTTTCTCTGTTGCCTGATATACCCATACCTGAAATCACGGTACAAATATCGGGTCAAAATACTTCAGCAAGAGAATTGGAAAACACGGTGGTTGTCCCGGTCAGGCAACAACTTTCGCAACTGAATGGCCTTAGTGACATAAGGACTGAAACAAGAGATGGTAGCGCACTTGTCAGACTAAGTTTTAAATACGGTGTCAATACTGACCTGGCTTTTGTTGAAGTAAATGAGAAGATTGATGCTGCGATGAACTACATTCCACGTGAGTTTGAGCGCCCGCGCGTCATCAAGGCGAGTGCAACAGATATTCCGGTACAGTATCTTAACCTGACTCTCCGCTCCGACCCTGCTTACGGCGAATCTAACGAGTCCAGGTTTCTTGAACTTTGTGATTATGCTGAGACCGTGATTAAGAGACGTATTGAGCAGTTGCCTGAAGTCTCTATGGTTGACATTACAGGTCTGATGAAGAGACAGGTGGCTATTGTCCCTGACAACAACAAGCTTGAGATATCTGGCATCACTCTTAACGAGATTGAATCTGCTCTAAACAGAAACAATGTTGAGCCCGGAAGTATGATAGTGCGTGATGGTTATTACGAATATAATATCAAGTTTTCCACTGTCCTGAGGACTCTGGATGATGTCAGAAATATTTTCATCAGAAAAAACGACAGGATATACAGATTGTCTGATCTGGCGATGGTGGATTATGTGTCTGGCAAGGAAAGCGGTATGGCTTTGTACAAGGGTAAAAGATGTATAAAACTGGCAATAATCAAACAGGCTGATGAGAACATGGATGATATGCAGACTGCTCTTGACAAGGTTGTCGATGATCTTAAAAAGAGTAATCCTGATATTGAGTTTCATACTACTGAAAATCAGACTGAACTGCTGGATTATACGATTTCAAATCTCGAACAAAACCTGATACTTGCATTTGTGTTTGTCTGGCTGATTTCAGTATTCTTCATGAAAGATGTCAGGTCACCTGTTATTATCGGTATCAGCATGGTGGTCTCAGTAATAATCAGTCTGTTACTGTTTTACCTGATGCATCTTTCTATTAATGTAGTTTCTTTAACCGGGCTGATACTTGCTTCGGGTAACATGATCGACAATTCGATAGTGGTGACTGACAATATTACTCAATACCGGCGACGAGGTTTATCGCCTGATGCTGCCTGTGTCAAAGGCACTAATGAAGTTATTGCCCCGATGCTCAGCTCCATGCTGTCTTCTATCTCTGTTTTTGCTCCGCTTGTTTTCCTGAGCGGCATTGCAGGTGCATTGTTTTTTGACCAGGCATTATCCGTGACTTTGGGGCTTTTGGTTTCTTACCTGACCGGTATTATTTTACTTCCTGTTTTGTATAAACTACTGAGTAATATTTCGTCAAAGAAGTTTTCTTTACTCAGGAAGTTTTACAATAAGTCTGATAATGATGAGAATAAACCTTCGTTTGTTGAAAAAATATATCACAAAGGTATCACATGGACATTTGCACATAAAAGACTGACTACAGTAAGCATGATTGCAGTGTTGCCGCTTTTTGTTTTGCTTTTTTGGTTGATTCCAAAGGAAAAGATGCCTGACCTGCGTCAGAATGAAATAGTTACAAAAATTGACTGGAACGAAAATATACATGTTAATGAAAATCTTTCCCGTACGAGAGGATTACTGCAGTATCTTGACCCTGTGACGGAAGTACAGACGGGACTTGTAGGACAGCAGCAGTTTCTTTTAAACAGGGAAAAGGAAAAGACTTCTTCTGAGACTGAACTCTATCTGAAAACTTCTGATGCTGATAAGATTGCCGGTCTTCAGAATAAAATCAGGGATTATTTTAAGGAGAGGTATACTGATGCTTTGGTTTCGTTTGCGCCTACGGGAACAATATTTGAAAAGGTTTTTACAACCGGTGAGGCTGATCTTGTAATAGAATGTTTTACAAAAAACAGGTCGATGGAACCGGGCGTATCTGATATACAGGATCTTATGGTTTCACTTAAGAAAAATACCGGAGAAAGTCCTGAGGGTGTTTCTTTTGAAAAACAACTCAACCTGCATATAGACCAGGAGAAACTGCTTTATCATAATGTATCTTATGACATGGTTTATCAGGCATTGAAGACTGCGTTTCAGGAAAACGAGTTTGCGACTTTGAGATCTTATCAGCAGTATCTGCCTGTTGTGCTAGGAAGTGAGGAAAAAACAGTGCAGGATATTCTCAAAAACACTTTAATACCTGTTGCTGCTAACAATCAGGGTGCAATCAGCAAACTATCGCTGGACCGCTTCGTAACGGTCACGCTATCTGAAGATATGAAGACTATAATCTCCGGGAAATCTGGTGAATACATACCGCTGACCTACTATGATACTGACAAACCTGAGGAAATAATCAGGTCAGCAAGGGATATTTCGTCAAAAAGCAAGATATGGGAACTGGACTTTTCGGGTAACTTCTTTTCTAACAAGAAAATGATTTTGCAGTTGATGGTCATACTTCTCATTTCAATTATGCTGATGTATTTTATTCTTGTGGCTCAGTTTGAAAGTTTCGTGCAACCACTTATAATACTGATGGAAATTCCTATCGACATCCTTGCTGCGTTGGGTTTACTTATGATCTGCGGTCATACTCTTAATCTTATGTCTGCTAGTGGCATGGTGGTTACCTGTGGTATTGTGATAAATGACTCTATCCTCAAGGTTGATGTTATGAATCAGCTTCGCAAAGAAGGCATGCCTTTGATGGAAGCTATTCATGAAGCAGGTCACAGGAGAATAAAAGCTATTCTCATGACAAGTTTCACATCAATTGTCTGTATGGTGCCATTACTATTTACCAATGACCTTGGCTCTCAACTGGAGAAACCGCTGGCTTTGGCTACGATTGGAGGTATGTTGATAGGTACTCCTGTAAGTTTGTTTGTTGTGCCTCTGGTTTACTGGTGGATTTACAGGAAAAAGGACACCGGTAACGGAAGTATTCCCGTATCTAACTGATTTTGTTTGCTTAATGGATTAAATCTATAATTGATATCATAATGAACCGATTCTTCTTAAATATATCGCTGATTATTTGCCTGTCTCCAGCGCTGGTGGTTTCAGCACAGGTGAAAAACTTAAATCTGGAGCAGGTAATTAGTTTAGCCTGTGATAGTTCGCTGAGTGCATTCAGTGCAAAAAATACTTATTTATCAAATTATTGGGCATACAGATCATTTAAGGCTGCAAGGCTGCCGTCACTGAGTATATCCATGACGCCTCTGGAATATGAGAGAACGTTTACAAGCCGTTATAATTCTGAAACCAACAGGGATGAATACAGACAACAACAGTCTTTGTTTTCTTATGGTAATCTCTCTGTGCAACAAAATGTTGACATTACGGGTGGAACACTTTACATGGATTCGGAGCTGGGTTATGTCAAGGATTTCGGCAGCTCTAATTATCAGCAATTTTCGGCTGTACCTATCAGATTCGGTTATTCACAAAGATTAATTGGTTACAATAATTTCAAATGGGAAAAGAAGATTGAACCGCTGAAATACGAAAAAGCGCGAAGAAAGTTGCTTTATATGATGGAGGAGATATCAGAATCGGCGGTTCAATACTTCTTTTCTCTTGCCATGGCTCAGGTAAATCATGATTTGGCCAAGGCCAGCCTGGCTTCAAGTGATACTTTGTACAGGATAGGCAAGGACAGACAACAGATTGCTTCAATCTCTCAGGCGGACCTGCTGACATTAAAACTTGACATGATTAATGCGGGAAATGCTTTGAGTAATGCTGATATCAGTCTGAAGAAAGCGACGTTTAGTCTTGCTGCTTATCTCAATCTTGACAAGAAATCAGTTTTGAGATTGGAATTACCTGAACGTCCTAAAGATTTTGTTATCTCAGCTGAAAAGGCTTTGGAACTTGTTCGTGAAAACAATCCCGACTTTCTGGCTAATCGCCAGGCTATACTTGAGGCTAAGCAGGCTGTTGAGAAAACTACAAGAAGTTCAAAGATGGAAGCCAGTCTTAACATGAGTCTGGGATTCAATCAGGTGGCTTCCGGTTTCAGGGAAAGCTACAGAGATCCAATCGAACAGGATGTGGTTTCGCTCAGCCTGAATATCCCTTTGGTGGATTGGGGCGTAAGAAAAGGCAAGGTCAACATGGCAAAAAACCAGCTTAGCGTCACTGAGCTGGCGGTTAAGCAGGATGAGTTAAGTCTTGAAGAAGAAATTACGATGACTGTCAATGACTTCAACCTGCAGCAAAATCTGATAAGGAGTGCTGAAGAAGCTCAAAAGCTTGCAGATATGGCTTATGAAGCCACTAAAGAGAGGTATCTTATTAATAAAGCCGATATCAGCAGTCTCACTCTTGCTTTAAACAGACAGGAGAACTCCAGAAAAAATTATATTTCAGCATTACAAAACTATTGGCTGAGTTATTATAAGATCCGCAAACTCACGTTGTTTGATTTTGCTACGGGTCAATCATTGTCAACTGAATTTGAAAGCAAATATGGCATACACTGACCATAACAGATTTCCTTCATTTAAGATACTGCTGGTTTTCCTATGCCTGACGCTGGTAGGTATTTTTCTAATACCTGAGTTGCCGGTCAAGCTGGCTCCCAAGAAGGAAATGCCTACTCTGTCGGTTTCATTTTCTATGAGGAATATGACTTCGAGAGTGGTTGAGATGGAGGTGACTTCCAAGCTTGAAGCCATGCTGAGCCGTGTAAAAGGTGTTCAGCATGTAAACTCGTCTTCAGGCAATGGCTGGGGTAGTATTTATGTCGAAATGAATAAGAACACAGATATTGATGTAGCAAGATTTGAAATATCGTCTTTGATCAGGCAGGTCTATCCTACTCTTCCCGAAGGTGTTTCATATCCTTACATATCTGCGAGAAGGTCTGATGACAAGTCTTCGAGACCATTTCTTACATTTATTCTGAATGCGCCTTCGTCTCCGGTGCTGATACAGGAATATGCCGAAAACAATCTTAAAAACAAGATCTCATATTTGGATGGGATTGATGAGGTTGAAATCAGCGGGGCTTCACCGATGATCTGGAAACTGGAATATGACTACACACAGCTGCAAAAATTAAATATTACTGTTAACGACATCCAGAGATCTATAAATAAATATCTTAACAAGGAATCGCTCGGTGTTGGTTATATGGAAACCGGTGGTAATGAGAAACGCTGGATAAGGCTTTCAATTAATCCTGAGTTTCTGCCTGATAAGTTTGATGTTTCAAAAATTTATGTCAGCAATAATGCAGGCAAACTTATTCGTCTTGATGAACTTGTCACCGTCACTTTCACTGAAGATGAACCTTCAAGTTATTTCAGGATTAATGGCCTTAACTCTATTTATCTGAATATCAAGGCTAAGGAAAATGCTAATCAGTTAAGGCTTGCCAAATCGGTTAAATCACTTATTAAGTCTGTTGAAACACAACTCCCACCCAATTATGAGATAAATCCGGCTTATGATGCAACTGAATATATTCAGGATCAGATTAAGACTATTCTTTTCAGATCAGGTCTTACTCTCCTGATTCTGCTCGCGTTTGTTTTGTTGATTTATCGCAACGGCAGATATCTTTTGATGATCGCGGTTTCATTATTATGCAATCTGGCATTGGCTGTTGTGTTTTATTATTTACTGAAACTGGAAATCCATCTTTATTCTTTGATGGGCATCACGATTTCGCTCAGTCTTATGCTGGATAATATTATCGTGATGTCTGATCAGATACACCGGCAAAAAAACAAAAAAGCGTTCCTGGCTATACTGACATCCACTTTGACTACTATTGCCGCGCTGGTCATGATCTTCTTTATGGAAGAGCAGATCAGGTTAAATCTGCTTGATTTTGCTATTGTTATCATGATTAACCTTGGTGTTTCTCTGCTGGTTGTCATGCTTTTAGTTCCTGCACTTATGGAAAAACTTCATTTGGATAAACGCAACAAAATGCAGTCAATGAGGCAAAAACGTATAAATATCAGGTTTAATCGTTTCTACAATAAGTTTTTAAGATTCAGCATTAAAAGACGCTGGCTTGTGCTTCTGATTGGCTTGCTGATGTTTGGTCTACCGGTATTTATGCTTCCTTCCAAAATTGAGCAAAAAGATAATGTTGAAACCGGGCTAACATCTGATGAATCAGGGCTTTCTCAAAAAGAACCCGGTATTCTTTCAAAAGTTTACAATGCCACTCTTGGTTCTGACTTTTATAATGAGAAGCTTAAATCAATTGTTGATGTTGCGCTTGGCGGCACTCTGAGATTGTTTATTACTAAAGTTTACGAGGGTTCTTACTGGAAAAGTAATGAGGAAACCTCACTTTACGTCACTTTGTCAATGCCTAACGGGACTACTCTGGCGCAAACCAATCATTTGATTACCAGAATGGAGGATTATCTTCGTAAGTTTAAGGAAATCAAACAGTTTCAGACCAATGTTAATACGTTGAGGGCTAGCATAGATATAAGGTTTACTAAAGATAATCAGTATAGTTCATTTCCTTATATGCTTAAGGGTGAGTTAATAAGTAAGGCTATCGAATTGGGTGGCGGCGGCTGGGGTGTTTATGGTCTTGGGGACGGTTTCAGCAATAATATGAGTGAAAACGCGGGTTCGTACAGGATAAAAATGCTTGGGTATAATTATGATGAGCTTTGGAGCCTGGCCGAGGTCGTAAAAAATGATCTTTTGGGTCACAGAAGGATTAAGGAAGTCAGCATAAACTCTGAGTTCAACTGGTACAAAAGTGATTATCAGGAGTTTGTCTTTAACCTGGATAAAGAAAAGCTTATTCAGAGCCAATTTGAGCCACTTCCATTGTTTGATGATATCAATCAGAAATTTACGCGAAACCAGTACGCGGGATACTGGGTAAACAAAAACGGGAACAATCCTATCAGACTGTTTTCAAAGCAATCTGAAGACTATGATGTATGGCAGCTTAATAATTTCCCCAATCAGATCAACAATCAAAACTACAGGATTTCCGGTGTCGCTTCTATCGAAAAATATCAGGCTCCTCAGGAAATCGCTCGTGAGGATCAACAATACAGGCTTTGTCTGCAATACGAATATATTGGTGCAAGCGAACAGGGTTCGCGTGTATTAGATAAGACCGTCGACAAAATGAAAGAGGTGCTGCCTCTTGGCTACAGTATTGAAAGGGATGAGTCTTATGGATGGAACAATAAAGGCAAGTACAAACAGTATTTACTCTTGCTGATAGTAGTAATAATTATATACTTTACAACCAGCATTTTATTCAACTCCCTGCGGCAACCTCTGGCTATTTTGCTGATGATTCCCATCTCCTACGTCGGTCTGTTTCTGACTTTTTATCTTTTTCATCTGAATTTCGACCAGGGCGGTTTTGCTGCTTTTGTTTTGTTGAGCGGAATAACCGTTAATGCCGGCATTTACATGGTTAATCAATATAATCTGATACTTAAATCCGTTGCTTTGGTTCAGTCAAATTCCGGCTCTAATATTTTTCGTGGAGCACCTGCCGATCGCCTCAAGACTTATATTAAAGCGTGGAATCTCAGAGTTATACCTGTTTTCCTCACACTCCTTTCGACAATTCTGGGTTTCGTCCCATTCCTGATTGGTGAAAAGGAAGGTTTCTGGTTCCCGCTTGCTGCCGGCACAATCGGTGGTCTGGTTATGTCAATTGTTGGATTGTTTGTATTTCTGCCATTATTACTGGGGATCGGGAAAAGGGAAAAATAAATCTTACTCGCAGGTATATAACTCTCTGACTGCTGTTTTGATCCTTTTATCATTTTTCTTTATCATTGGAATGAATGCTAAGCTGATAAAAGAAGATGATAAAGCAAGGCCAGTACAAAACCCACGTAAAAAATCAATGCTTTCATAATTTGATGTTTGAAGTTCTTCTAAAATAAGTAATGCAAGTATAGAAAAAGCTGCCAGCGTGATGAGACGGTTTCTGAACTTATTCAGGAAATCCTGGATCTTCATTATATGTGTCAGCTCGTTTAGTGGCTTGTTTGCCGGCTCAAAACCGCCTTCTGAAGCTTTTTGTCTCAGATAAATCCAGTTTTTGCACTCTCCTACAAACTCAATGCCGGTTTCTTTTAAAAATAGTATGTATGACAGATTTTCTTTGGAGTTAGGATTATTTTCGAGTAATTCCAGTCTGTGAATATATTCTCCCGGTTCACCTTTTTCAAATACATATCTCCCGATACTAGCCCATCTTAGTTGCCAGCCCTTTTGGGACATTTCATTAATCCATCTCTCCTCTTTTTCATAATCCCAAACGAAGAAAAATCTCCGTACAGTCTTTTTTTGTTTAATCACAATCTGATCCATATTGCATTTAAAATTTGATGATTACCGGTGAAACCGATTGTTTTATTTAATTACTACCGTTGAAACCGTTTGCTTTTAATATAATGATTACCGGTTTTTATTTTATGATTTCGGGAGAAACCGGTTTTTTTTATTTTATGATCTTTTTTCCGTTTTGAACGAGTTCTTCCAGTCTTGCAAGCTCAGATTTTACAACATTCCTGCCGGTCTCTGTAATCTGATATTCCTTTTTCCTGGTTTCATCAATACCCGGAACTGGTTCGATCCATCCCTTTTCAAGCATTGATGAAATGGCTCCATAAAGTGTACCGGCAGATAATTTAAGCCTTCCATTGCTCATTCGCTCGGTTTCCTGCATGATGCCATAACCATGCAGAGGCACATGCAAAGCCAGTAGTGTATAAAACACTGCTTCTGTCAATACTATATTATCGTTGTTCATATGTCATTTTTTTAATAAAAGCATATCGGCCATCAATATATCGCTCATCTTTATATCGCTCATCATTATATCGTATGCCGATACAAAGGAAGACGATATATTTTAATTATGCAAGTTTTAATGAAAAAAAATTAAATTGATATTCGCTAATTATTCTAACAGAGAGATTTTTCATAATCCATCACATTACTCTTTATCTGTTATTTACAAGTCTAATGTTTGTTTTATTATAATATTTATTTATTTTTGTGTTAATATATAAAATTATAAACATATTTGATTTTGTTACATTATTAGTTAACTTTACCGATGAATAGAGAAAGACAACTTATTTTTTACAAAAATTATTTCTGGGATTTTTTTGATGTTCAAAATGAAAAAACAAAAGAGAAAATTGATTCTATCCTTTTTCTTATTACCGTAGCTGAAAAAATACCGAAAAAGTTTTTTGAAAGTATCACTGGATACGATGGCATATATGCGATTAGGATAGAGTTTGAAAGTAATATTTATAGAATATTTTGCTGTTTTGATAAAGGCAATTTTGTTGTGCTATTTAATGGGATTCAAAAGAAGACTCAGAAAACACGTAAGAAGGACTTAGAAAAGGCAAAATGTATAATGAAAGAGTATTTTGAATCTAAAAATGAAAGGATTTAAAAAATGAAGGATATTGTAACATTTGACGAGCATCTTGACAAAAGATATGGTAAAATTGGAACTGAGAAAAGAACTGATTTTGAAATTAAAGCAAAAGCTTTTGCTATTGGAGAAATTCTAAAAGAAGCAAGAAAGGAAGCCGATATGACTCAAGAAGAATTAGCTCAGAAAACAGGAACCAAAAAAAGTTTTATCTCAAGAATTGAAAACGGTCACAGTGATATTCAACTTTCTACTTTATATCGCATAGTGGAAATTGGTTTCGGCAAAAAGGTAAATCTTACCATCGGGTAAAACCTGATGATTAAATTTGTTAACACCGGAATATTCTTAAGTCTAATACTATTATTATGACTCTATCAATCAAAATGTCATGTTTTGCCGTGTTTAAAAATCACTTGTACCGTGTGAATGTCATTTGAATGTCGTGAAAAAATCGCTATGTTTGTGAAGTGTTTTTTTGAAGTTATATTTATCATTGCAAAACCTTTCTGATACATGGAACAGCCTAATCTTGGAAAAAAAATTGCCGATTTGAGAAAAGCCAAAGGTCTGACTCAGGACGAGTTGGTAAAAAAATGCCAACTGAATGTAAGGACATTACAACGTATTGAGAATGGAGAAGTAATGCCAAGAGCATTTACAATCAGGGCAATTTTTAATGCGCTTGATTACGATTACTCCGGGGAATTGGTTAATCTTGAAAAATCAGAAATTAAACAATATCCTGAATGGTTGACGAAAGGTTTACATTATTTGCGTGATTTATTTAATTTAAAAACCAACACTATGAAAAAAATTTCAATTATCTCTGCTCCTGTTGTTATAGCCTGTCTGGCATTGTTATTGGTGAATGTTTTTTCAGCCAAAGCTATCGAGAAAAAAGATTTAACAGGTACATGGGTTTTATCTGACAGTTTTGGAAATCCAATGATTTCTGAATTTGAGGGTAAAAAAACCATACGTTATAAAGTAATGGCTGAAAGTTCTATGGTATGGATTGAAGTTGACCAGAGCACAAGTGTTGCTCACATACTTTACTTTGGTTCATATAATGTTGTAGACAATACATTTATTGAGTCTATTGATTACACAGCAACTGGTCTGGAGATTGACAGGGGGATTGTCAACCGTTTTAAAACGAAAATAGAAAATGGTTTCTGGTATGTTAAGGGCATTGGTAACCCTTATGATGAAGTTTGGAAGAAAGTCCAGCCTATAAAGGTCTTGAAATAAAAATTAAGTCATTTCATCGGGGGGCCACTCCCCTGTCAAACACTCAACCCTTGGAAAACCAGGAAGACTTTAAATATCAGTGCGATTATTTTTAAAAAGCAAAGAGGCTATCTCTAAAATTATGAGATAGCCCCTTTTGTTTTTATATAACTGAGCCCACGAGGGAGTTAATTGATTCAATAAAACTGAAAAATCATTGTTTCCTGATAGGTTTCGCCAGGCTTCAACACGCAATTCGGGAAACCACTCTGGTTAGGACTATCCGGGAAATATTCAGGTTCGAGGCAGAAGGCCTGACGGAATGAATATAATTCTCCTTCAAGACCGGGCACAACACTGTTAAGATAATTGCCGCTGTAAAACTGAACACCTGGCATGGTTGTATAAACTCTCAGACCGACTTTGCTTTCAGATGAATAAACATCAGCAGCAAGAGCAAGATCACCAAATTCATCTTTATTGATTACGAAGCAGTGGTCGTAGCCATTTCCATTTAATAACTGTTCTTCACCGCTGTTAATGTCTTTACCAATAGCTTTGGGTTCAGAGAAATCAAATGCTGTACCTTTAACAAAACGAATTTCACCTGTTGGAATAGCATCAGCTACAATCGGAATATATCTGTTTGCATTTATTTTCATTTCGTGACCCAGAATATCACCTTTGCCGTTAAGATTGAAATATGCATGGTTAGTGATATTTATAGGTGTGCATTTTGTTGTATTGGCTGTCACAAGCATGCTTAGTTCACAGGTTTCAGACCATGAGAATGTAACTTCTGTGGTAAGTTCACCGGGGAAACCTTCTTCCATATCAGCAGCAACGTATTTCATTATCACGTATTCGCCTTCGACCCTGGCATCCCACAACTGAATATGAAAAGCATTGATACCACCATGCAAACTATTGTCACCATTGTTTGCAGCCAAAGTATATTCTTCACCACCGGCAATGAATTTAGCTTTGGCAATCCTGTTTGCATACCTTCCGCAGGTAGCACCAAGATAATTACCACCATCTTTGAGGAAACCGTCAAGGTTATCATAACCCTTGATTACAGAAAACATCTGGTTGTCTTCGTTTGGAACAACAATTCTGACCAAACGTCCGCCATAGTTTGTAATTTCTGCTATCGCTCCTACCTCATTTGTGAAACGAAACAGACTGGCTTCTCTTCCATCAGCCAACTTCCCGAAAGGGATTTTTTCAATTTTTGTACACATATGTTTTTTAGTTTATAAATTTAGAATGTTTTAACTCGAGGATTTCTCCTTTTGCATTCTTATCTGAATTTTCTTCTCTTTGTTCAAAAGTATATAAAACCCATCCGGTTGAAATATCGCTGACCAAGCCTCCTGTCAGTGTTATTCCGGTCAATGACGCAGGTATTTTTACTCCCGGATACATTTTTTCAAAAGCCTGAGTCATGGCATTTCTGTCAGGTATCGTAGCAGTTGATAAAACGGCGACACCAGATTGCCTGTCTGCTGAAACCAGTTTTTTCTTAACGATAGCCGGTATGGCATTATCTGAAACCAATCCTATAACTTCTGAAGGCACATCTACAATCTTCCCTACATCATAACCAAGTCCGTATGCCTGGTGAAACATCCTTACAGTCCGCAACATCATCGATTCGAATGATTCCCTGAAAGCAAATATTTTTTTTAGTTCTGCTGTTGAAGCACTGTCGTTTTTACCTGAATAGTTTCCGACTACTTTTTTTAGACCGTCTTCGAGACAATAAGAAATTGATTTCCAGTCAAGTATTTCCCACAATATTCCTTCGTGCGAGGTCCTGTATGTTATTTCAACCGGTTTCGCCATTGAAACTATATCCTTAATCTGCCAGTTAGCTGTATTTATCTGAAATTCACTGAATTTCCAGCTTATAATAAACTGATTTGCAGTAGAGTCCTTTATATTGACCTCAACTTTGGATTTTATGGTTTCTAACGCTGTCGTATCACCTTCTTTAATGGTATAAGTGCTCAGACTAACATTATAATCCTGCAACTCACGCCTGATGAAACCTGCTTTAAATATGAATGATGAATCCGCCTCTTCCGCATGAACAGGCACGACAAAGAAAACACAAAAAATCAATATTATGTATTTAGGCATCGTCTTATTCTTCGAGTGAGTAAAAAAGTTCATCGCATACAAAAGGTACATCGTAATGATTGATGCCAATCGATTTGAGAATGTCTACATCTTTGTTGAACAATTCCAGGAAATCGGTAAATGGAGTATGTGTAATCCTTATTCCTTTTTTGTACACATCGATAGCTTTCATAGGAAAACCCTTGCACCATTCAAGATGTCCGGCATTGAGATAATCTTCTATCGTTGGATTGTTGGCAAGTATTTTCTGATAATATTTATCAGCTTGTTCGTATTTCTTACACAGCATAGAGCACCAGGCAATTGGTCTCCAGGTCTTGATAGATTCGGCAGACATAAGCTCTGCCTTAAAATAAATCTGCAGTGCTGCAGCATAATCTCCGGCTTCGACGAGCGTATGTCCGATATTAAATGTAAGGAGCAAATCGTGCGGAGATATGGTTTCGGCCTTGCGATAGTATTCAAGTGCTTTAATCGGTTCTTTGAGAATGCGGTATATCGAAGCAATCCTTTTTAATGTCCACAAGCTGTCAGGTTGAATTATATCTGCCTGAATAAAGGCATCGAGAGCTTCTTTTCTCTTGTCAATCTGCTGCAGGCAGAAACCTCTTTTTTGATGAAGTTCGGCTTCAAGGGGATTTATTTGTATTAGTTTGTCAAATACAGAAAGCGCGTATTTATAATTCTTGTTTTTAAAATACAACATCCCTATTTTGCGCATCGTGCTTTCGGAATCCAGATATTTGCCAAGCGAATGTGAATTATGCAAATCAAGCGGAAATGAAAAAATGTTTCTGAAATCCCTTTTACGGGTGAAAAGATTGAAAAATCTGTATAAATCCTGGATATATCTGTTTGATGTTTGTTCTTTTATAAAGTTTGGATTCATAGCGGCTTCAGACTTCTTGAATTCATCATACATCTCACCGTCTGCTCCCAGAGAATTTGCCATACTACTCCTGTAACTTGCGGGAATCTGTAATATATTAAAACAGAATGAGTATTTATCTGAAGAGCATAAATAACCTGATTTTAACACCGTATCCAGAAGGTTGGGCGCATCGGCAGGAATGCTGTCAAACAACTCCTTCAACATCGTATGCGTGGAATAAAAGGGCAGAAACCAGTTAGTCATTTCATGAAAAAACGGGTAATACTTCTGACTCGAGAAAGTGCTCATATACACATCTATACCCTCAAGTTGCATGTCTGAAAATTCCTGCATTTTTACTGAGAAACCGGCATCATCCATCATATTTTTCCAGTCAGGATTAAATTCGTCGCCGTTTTCATCATCCTGCTTCATTTTGTCCTGCATTGCTGAACCAAAACGGGTCATTTCCGGAAGTATCTCTTCCTGCATCTTTTTTGTTACATTCTCGGTATCCTTAGATCTTACAAGCTGATAAAAGACTCTGACAAGAGTATTTTTCAGTTTTTCATCTTCCATAAGACTATCCATCTTCAAACCTATCGACGGATACAATGAAAGACGATCATCATACATATACATCACTATCGCAAGTACTACCATAGCCCTTTGCGATACTTCATAATTTATATTGTTGCATAGATCTATCAGCAGGAGAAACTTCTCTTCATCAAATCTCTGCATAAGTGACAATAGCACGGCAGATACAAAAAG
>CAZCPI010000019.1:0-10163 GCA_964500535.1 uncultured Bacteroidales bacterium | reverse complement strand
GCTTCATCAGCAAGTTCTATCGCCCGGCGTCTTAAATCTGAATAAACCTTATCCCTTTCTGGATCAGTTACTCCTTCAAGTTTGAATTTCAACATGTAACGATAATTACTCTCCAGCTCATTTAGTTTATCAAAAGCGAGTCCGAAACCATTCTGCTGGATCAAATAACTTAGTTTGACGAATGCATCTCTCATATTGGAATGTAATACGAGATCGATTATCCTTTCATATTGGTTGTTTGCTTCAGAAACCGTCATAATTGTTTGTCTGTTTTGGACAAATGTAGCATTATTTTTATCTCAAATACTCCGTCTTCACTTGAAATAATGTAAATTTGCACCTCTTAACAATCATAATGCGACTTTCTTAAATGGAGCACATTCGTAATTTCTGTATCATTGCCCATATAGACCACGGCAAAAGTACGCTGGCAGATCGCCTGCTTGAGTATACACATACTATAGCGATAACTGAGAACCAGATGCTTGACAACATGGATCTTGAAAAAGAGCGTGGAATAACTATTAAAAGTCATGCTATCCAGATGGATTTTATCCATAAGGGTGAAAAATTTAAGTTAAATCTTATTGACACTCCGGGACACGTTGACTTTTCTTATGAAGTATCACGTTCGATTGCTGCCTGTGAAGGAGCTTTGCTTATAGTCGATGCATCTCAGGGTATCCAGGCTCAGACTATTTCAAATCTTTACATGGCTATCGACAATGATCTGGAGATTATACCTGTACTAAATAAAATTGACTTGCCCAGCGCTATGCCAGAGGAAGTCGAGGATCAGATCATCGAGCTTTTAGGCGTCAAGCGCGAAGAAATTATCAGAGCGAGCGGTAAAACCGGTGAAGGTATCCCTGAAATACTTGATGCTATTATCGAAAGAATCCCATCGCCTAAAGGTGATCCGGAAGCTCCATTGCAGGCGTTAATATTTGACTCTGTATTTAATTCTTTCAGGGGTATCATTGCATATTTCAAGATTACCAGTGGAACCATTCGTACAGGTGATTTCGTGAAATTTGTATCTACAAAAAAAGAATATAACGCTGACGAGATTGGTGTACTCAAAATGGAAATGCTTCCTCGTGACGTATTAAGTTGCGGTGATGTTGGTTATATTATTTCAGGCATCAAGACTTCAAAAGAAGTAAAGGTCGGTGACACTATAACTCATGTTAAAAGACCTTGTACACAGTCAATTGCAGGATTTCAGGAAGTTAAACCCATGGTTTTTGCCGGTGTTTATCCTATTGATCCTGAAGATTATGAAGATTTAAGATCGTCACTTGAGAAGCTACAGCTTAATGATGCTTCGCTGAGTTTCACTCCTGAATCTTCCATGGCTCTTGGTTTTGGTTTCAGATGCGGATTTCTTGGTCTCCTGCATATGGAGATTGTCCAGGAACGTCTTGACAGGGAATTCAACATGGATGTTATTACTACTGTTCCTAACGTACAGTATCTTGTAACGACTAAAAAGGGTGAAGTGATTGATGTACATAATCCTTCCGGTCTGCCGGATTTCACTCTTCTTGAAAAAATCGAAGAACCTTATATCAGGGCTTCAGTCATTACCTCTACTGAGTACCTGGGTAATATTATGACTCTTTGCCTTGGCAAGCGTGGTGAGCTTATTAAACAGGAATATATTTCAGGTAATCGTGTGGAGATACTTTTTGATATGCCGCTTGGTGAAATCGTCATCGATTTTTATGATAAGCTTAAAAGTATTTCAAAGGGATATGCTTCTTTTGATTATCATCCTCATGGTTTCCGCGAGTCTAAACTTGTCAAGCTTGATATTTTGCTAAATGGCGAATCAGTAGATGCCCTATCCTGCCTTACTCATGTCAGTAATGCTGAAACCCTGGGCAGACGTATGTGTGAAAAGTTAAAGGAACTGATCCCACGCCAGCAGTTTGATATAGCTATACAGGCAGCTTTAGGTGCAAAAATAATTGCACGTGAAACCGTTAAGGCTGTGAGAAAAGATGTTACTGCTAAATGTTACGGTGGTGATATCACCCGTAAGCGTAAGCTTCTTGAAAAACAAAAGAAAGGTAAAAAGCGCATGAAGCAGATTGGAAATGTCGAGGTTCCTCAAAAAGCATTCCTTGCTGTACTTAAACTGGATTAAAGGACTCAGTCTTCAGGTGAATAATGTCTGAGTTTGAGGTTTGTGAGAATTGTGTTTATCAAACTACAATCATTCAGTTAATGAATGCATTAACCATTAAAAACATAAGCAGATAAAATGAAATTCATTGATCTTGTAAATAGCAGGCAAAGTGACAGGGATTATGATGTAGGCCGCCCTGTTGAACAGGAAAAACTGGATTATATACTTGAAGCTGCCAGACTGGCTCCTTCTGCATGCAATGCTCAACCATGGAAATTTATTGTAGTCAATGACCCTGAGGTCAGAGAGCAAACGGCTTCAGCTATTGCGGATAAAGCACTTGGCATGAACCATTTTGCATATAAAGCACCTGTTCATATCATAATAGTCGAAGAAAGTCCAAATTTTACTTCGAGAGCGGGCGGATTTGTCAAACAAAAACATTTCCCTGATACTGACCTGGGTATTGCAGCAGCACATATTACTCTGGCAGCTGCTGAGCAAGGTCTTGGCTCCTGTATCGTAGGTTGGTTTGACGAAAAGAAACTGAGAAAAGTCTTATATATACCTGACTCCAAACGTCCAATGTTCGTTATAACTCTGGGCTATTCTAAACAGGAAACCAGAACAAAAAAGCGGAAACCTTCCGGTGATGTGGTTTCATATAATAAATACAAATAATAAGGCTTTAAAAGAAACCGGGGATTCCTCGCAGCGAAATGCTAAGAATCTCCGGTTTATAATATTTTGATTACTGTAGATCTAACTGAAGTAATAACTGTTTCGATTCTGCAATATCAGGATAAACGAATTTTTACTTAATTCATATTCTTCTTTTCCAGACCGTAGTTTTTCTTTTTATCCTCTCGTTTCAAACCTAATGCGAGAATAATTGAAAGGAAAGCAAACACGGAGAAAATACCCATTATTAAGGTATAGTTGTAGGTATTTCCACCCCTTTCATTTTGACCTGTAACACAATATTTTTCCAAAATCTCTCCGACAAGGATTGGAACTACCATCAAGCCGATGTTTTGTATCCAGAAAATCAATGAATAAGCTGAACCAAGTTGCTTTTCAGGAATAATCTTTGCAACAGAAGGCCACATAGCTGAAGGTACAAGAGAAAATGCTATACCAAGTATAATCATCAATACAACAGCTAACAACCAGTTATCAAGGAAAGGTATTGTAAATGTGATATGTACAAGCATAAGCAATAATGCTCCGATAATCATAATAGTCGCACCTTTACCTTTTTTATCATATATACCTCCGAAAAGTGGAGTAAGAAGTATAGTTCCAAATGGTAACAAGGCAGGAATAAGACCTGACAGTTTCTGATTTACATGAAACTTATTGACCATCAAGTCCGGTGCATATTTCAGGAATGGGAAAACACATGAATAAAACAACACACAAAGTAATGCAAGATACCAGAAACCTTTGTTACGAAGTATCATACCGACATCAGAGATCTTAAACTCTTCTTCCGCCTGTTCATTATTATTGTCAAGTTTTTCTTTATCAAGCTTCTTATCCATGAAAGTATATCCAAGGAATGCAAGGAAACCAATACAAAGACAAATCGCACCTATTAATAAAGGTGCAGAAATCGAATCTTTAAAAGCCCCTGAAATCGGCAAAGTAAATGCCATCGCAAGTGATGTTCCAACACGGGCCAATGCAACCTGCAACCCCATAGCGAGAGCTATTTCCTTACCCTTAAACCATTTAACGATGATTTTCGTGACAGTAATACCAGTTACTTCTGATCCGACTGCAAAAATTGCATACCCGATTGAGGCAAGCATAACGGTAGCAGGGCGACCCATTATTGTCTGATCAATTAAAGAAGGCGTTGAAATCGCGTAATACTTTATCAAAGCTCCCACAACCATAAGTGATGAAAACATCAACCCGGTGAAACGCGGACCTTTTTTATCAAGAATAAGTCCACCGAATACCAACATGAAAGCAAACACATTAAGCCATCCGTAAGCGCCGGTAAAAAAGCCATAGTCACCGGAAGTCCAGTGCAGGTCAGATTCAAGCATCCCTTTGAGAGGGGCCATTACATCATAAAAAAAGTACGCCGCCATCATAGTGAAGGCGACGATACCAAGAGCAGTCCATCTCGCGACTGCAGAGTCGCGGATGGAATTCTTTATGTTTGACATATCATTCACAGATTAAAATCCACGGATTGCTTCGATACCAGGCAATACGCGACCTTCGATGGCTTCAAGTAATGCACCACCACCGGTTGATACATAACTTACACCGTCAGCAAGTCCGAATTTATTTACACATGCTACAGAGTCTCCTCCTCCTACTAAAGAGTATGCTCCGTTTTTGGTAGCCTCAACAATAGCTTCACCAACAGATTGTGAACCATGAGAGAAATTATCAAATTCGAATACGCCTGTAGGGCCATTCCAAAGTATTGTCTTCGAATTCTTAATTACATCAGCAAATAATGCTTCAGTTTTTGGACCGATGTCCATACCCTGCCAGTTATCCGGAATTTCATTTACATTTACGAACTGAGTATTAGCATCATTGCTGAATCCGTCCGCGATTTTAGAATCTACAGCCATGACAAGTTCAACATTGTTTGCTTTTGCTTTTTCAATCAGTTCAAGTGCCAGATCAAGTTTATCATCTTCACAAATTGATGTGCCGATTTTACCACCCTGAGCTTTAACAAAGGTGTATGTCATACCACCGGCGATTATAAGATTGTCAACTTTCGTGAGAAGATTTTCGATGATTTCAATTTTTGAAGAAACTTTGGATCCACCCATGATTGCTGTAAAAGGACGAACGGTATTGCTCATTACCTGCTCAACAGCTTTTACTTCTTTTTCCATCAGATATCCAAACATTTTGTTGTTTTCATCAAAATACTTGGCTATCAGTGCTGTTGAAGCGTGAGCTCTGTGAGCTGTACCAAAAGCATCGTTAACATAACAGTCAGCATAAGAAGCCAGCTTAGCTGTAAATGCTTTCTGACTTTCTTTAACTACTTTTTTAGCAGCAGCCTTTTCTTCATCTGATGCATCTTCAGCAAGTCCGCGTGGTTTACCTTCTTCTTCAGCATAGAAACGAAGATTTTCAAGAAGAACAGCTTCTCCCGGTTTCAACGCCGCTATTATTTCTCCTGCATTCTGGCAATCAGGAGCAAACTGAACCTGTACACCCAATAATTTTGAAACATGTTCAACAATTACTTTCAGTGAATACTTTGGATCCGGATTTTTTTTAGGACGTCCCATGTGTGACCCGATAATCAAACTACCACCATCAGCAAGAATCTTCTTTAAAGTAGGAAGGGCAGCTCTGATACGGTTATCATCTGTAATGTTAAAGTTTTCATCTACCGGCACGTTGAAATCAACGCGCACAAATGCCTTTTTGCCGGCAAAATTAAAATTGTCAATTGTTTGCATAATATCTGATTTTAGTTAGATGTTCCTGATTTTTTTAACCATGCAAAGATAAAAAAAAGCATGAAACCGGACGCATCAAACGTCGAAACATAAGCATTATGAAAGCAGAAATTGAAAAAAAATATAAAAGCTTTAAAATTTTACGGAAAATACTTGACAATGGCAAATTAATTAATTTTATTTGTGGCATATTTAAGTAGACCACCAAAACAGTGTATTATGATTTCAATCAATGAAATGCAGTTTTCTTACAGAAAAAATCAGTTTCTGTTTGACAATTTCTCACTTGAAGCCACATCCGGAAGCATTCTGGGTTTGCTTGGTAAAAACGGTTCCGGCAAAACCACTCTTCTCAAGTTGTTATCAGGTATATTGAAACCTGTAAAAGGAACTATAATGATTGATGGGTTCACACCTTTTGATCGTAATCCGGATTATCTGTCTGAAGTTTTCATGGTACCTGAAGACTTTGATTTACCACCTGTCACAATTAAAAATTATTGTGCTGCCACCTCTGCTCTTTATCCTTCTTTTGACAATGAACTTTTTAAACAACTGCTGGATGAATTTGAGCTGAAGGAATCTGACCAGCTCAATAAACTGTCTCACGGGACCAAAAAGAAGTTTATTATAGCTTTCGCTCTTTCTACCAGGTCAAAGATTCTTCTGCTTGATGAGCCTACAAATGGTCTTGACATTCCGTCCAAAAGTATATTCAGAAAAGTACTCGTAAGTTCAGTTTCGGACGATCAGCTTGTAATCATATCAACTCATCAGGTGAAGGATATTGATACTGTTATAGATAAAGTCCTGATAATTGATGAAGGAAAAATGTTGTACTATAAAGAATTGCTTGAAATCTCCGGTTGTTATCATTTTGATACAGCAAGTAGTGTCACAAATATTAAAGATGTCATTTATAGTGAAAAATGCCCTGTCGGTTACAAATTCATACAGCCTGAAAATGGGAAAGCCGAATCAGTCATTGATATGGAACTCTTTTTTAATGCTATCGTCAACAAAAAAATATAATAAATGTATGGCTACAAATAAATTCTTTTCTTCAGCACGTTTTTTTAAAATGTTAAAAAACGACATCATGCTCAATTATAAGACATATGTTTATTATCTGGCCGGTATGGCCGGAGGTATTTTTATATGGCTTGTACTTGGCATGACAAATAACATTGTGGAATATGATATTTACAGATACGGGGAGATTATAGGAATCTGCCTTTTAGCAGGTGGTATTTTTGTTGGAATGTCATTCCCGGATCTCAGCACGAGCAAAGGAGCCGGAATGTATCTTCTCCTGCCTGCTTCGACTTTCGAAAAATATCTGGTTCAGATATTTATAAGATTTATCTTTTTTATACCTGCAGCCATGCTGGTATTCTGGATTACAGCTCATTTTTCCGAATGGACTGCCATGTTTATTAACTATATGAATAAGAGGAATGTAGACATAGCATCTTTCAGTTATATTGATTTTTTTGGTAAATCGCAACAAATCAACTCTGCGCTTGAGCTTTTTGCCGTGTTCTCTCTGGGCACTTTTGTATTTGCTGCCAGACTATTTTTTAAAAGGTTTGCGATTGTTAAGACTATAATTTTGGGAATAGCTGCATTTTTCTTTTTCATATGCATCATGGTTCTTCTTTCTCATATTTTTGACCCCTCCACACAAGGTTTTGAAGTAAATCTTAAAGATATCAAATTAGGTAAAGAGCTAAGTAGCATGAGATTATTCTTGTATTATATAGTTTGTCTGTCCTGGATATTTTTCTTGCCGATGGGCTATTTCTTATTAAAAGAAAAACAGTCATGAGTATAGAATTTAAATCAATAAAAAGTATTTATCTGCAAATCGCAGAGAATATCCGCAATCAGATAATGGAAGGTATACTCAAACCCGGAGACAGAGTGACTTCTGTAAGGGACCTTTCTGCTGAATATGAAGTAAACAGAAACACTTTGCTTAAAACGTTCGCATTACTTGAAAATGATGGTATTTTTGACAGTAAAAGAGGCGTAGGGTTTTATATTTCAGAGAATGCCAACGAAATTATATATCAGTCAAAAAGAGCAGAGTTCTTTAAAGAGGAATATCCTGAATTTCTGCAAAAAGCAAAATTTCTCAATCTGAAAAGTGAAGATTTGAAAGAATTTATTGAAATCATAAAACAGAACGATCAAAATGAAACGAAGTAATATAATTATCCTGGCATTTATCGTATTTGTAGTTGCCGGAATGCTGGTTTTATTTATTTATACCAGCCTCAATGAAACCAATCCACGTAAAGACCTGAGAAAAACGGAAGTTCCTCTCAGTGGTTTCAAAGTGATAGTTGCTGACGAAAACAGTATGAAAGTAGATATTCAGACCGGAAAAGAAAATAAACTTATTGCATATTCAAAAGATGAAAATCTTAAACTAACGGATTTTTATCATATCAGCAACGATACATTGTATTTTCACAAGAAATACGATTTATCTAACAGCATTCAATCATTTGTAATACAGTGTAATCAGGTAAAATCAATAGTTGCCGGAAAGAATAATGATATTTACATTTCTGATTTTGTATCTGATTATCTGAATATTACAGGTGAAAACAGCAATATTAAAATCGGTCTTGTTGCGCTGGACGAATCCACAGGAAGAGGATGTCAACTTAATGGTTTAAAAATCACACTTACAGGTCGTTCAACATTTTATTTGAATAATGCAAAACTGGACTCCTTCGAATATTACTCAAATCAATCTTTAGTCAGTTTCTGGGGCAAAAATTTTATAAATAAAGCTAAGGTTGATTTGAAGGATAATTCTAATTTTAAAACTTTTGGAAACGATATAGGCATCAAGGAACTTGAATTTACAAGTGATCATTCAAGCAACTACATGATTAAAAATCTTCCTGAAGTGGATTAAAATTTATATAAATTGATTTTGGGGTTTGTGGCAGAGGGAAGTCAGCTCGAAGAGCACTTTCTTCTGCCTGTTTTTATCCACACCAATATTTTCCAGTATTTCAGGTTTTTCAAGTAACTGCCTGCATAATACTATCTTCTCGTCAAGCAAAGCCTGCTTTTCAGCCTTAAGCAGATTTGTTAATACCGTAATCGGGAAAATACCCTCTTTATCTATAAGTTCCCTTAAGCTGCCTGTATTTGGATAATCCCAGCTCAAGAGCTTGAGACCAGTACATTCACCAAAAGAAATGGCATCTGTGGTAAATCTTGTATTGGTTGCTACTCCACCCATGAATTCAAAACCTTCATACTCAGGCAATGATTTCCGGTAATTAATGAGATCATCCACTCTTGACCTTACATATAAAGGGACCTGAACATTGGCATTCTTGCCTGTGCTTTGATAATATTTACATTCGATGAAAATCTGTTTTTTACCTTTTGTCGCTATAACGTCAACTTCATGTGTTACACAGCAGCCCTGAAGTATCTGACCGACCTTAACATCGTATCCAAGTAATCTGAAGACCTCTCCCATCAATACTTCAAATGGATATCCTGTAGGCCCAAGCTCCATCATCGCTTTTTTAAGTTTATATCTTGCAGCGAAACCGCCCTTAGCTTTGCGTAATATCTGAAATGCTCTGTCATAAATCTTTCGGCTGGAAATTCCTTCATACATCCACGACTCCACATCATCAGCGATGGCATTAACGAGCTCGGTTTCAGCACCTGATTTCTTTAATGAGTCAATAAACTTTTCTCTTGAGAACGATTCCAGATTACCTGTACCCTTCCTGATTTTAACATTTTTCTTCATCTGTACTTCATTAATTCATTTCCTGCACCACAAATAATCAGTTATATATCAGAATTTCTGACTTTTATCAATTAAAAACGCAAGTAGCGGTTATTTACAAACCAAGTTCGTCAAGCCATATTCTCACAGACGCATCGCTGGGCATTCTCCAGTCACCACGGGGAGATAAACTTACCGAACCGACTTTGGGTCCGTCAGGTAAGCAGGATCTCTTGAATTGTTGAGCGAAAAACCTTTTATAAAATACCTGAAGCCATCTAAGTATGGTTTCCTCATCATATATACCATAAAATGACCTATTTGCCATCCACAAAATCTTTTTTGGGCTAAAACCGAATCGCAGAGCGTAATATAAAAAGAAATCATGGAGTTCATAAGGTCCGACAAGGTCTTCTGTTTTCTGAGAAATGTTACCGTCATCTGTAGCCGGAAGTAACTCAGGGCTGACAGGAGTATCAAGTACATCATCAAGTGTAATTGCTGTCTTCTGATCCATCTGATTATCAGCGACCCATTTTACCATGAAACGCACCAAAGTCTTTGGAATACCGGCATTTACGCCATACATAGACATATGGTCTCCGTTGTATGTTGCCCAACCGAGAGCAAGCTCCGAAAGATCACCGGTACCTATAACTATACCATTAACCTGGTTTGCAACATCCATCAAAATCTGAGTACGCTCCCTTGCCTGAGAATTTTCATATGTAACATCATGCAATTCTGCATCATGACCAATATCCTCAAAATGTTGAATGACAGCTTTGTTTATTGATATCTCACG
>CAZCPI010000018.1:8324-26806 GCA_964500535.1 uncultured Bacteroidales bacterium | reverse complement strand
AACGACCCCGAGATTACAAATCACGTGCTCTGGCCAACTGAGCTAAAGAGGCGGGAGGGTAAGCGATCTATATCGCGCCGCTACAACCAGGCTACCCTTGCTGCGGTCAAGCCCTGGGGGGGTTCGCAGGGAGCTGGCCGTATAGGACTTACCCGGGCACAAAAGTAGACAATTTTACTATTCTACCAAAGCCCTTCATCAAAAAAAGTGTATTTTTGTAAAAAATAATTTTTGAAATATGGAACAAAAACCCAATCCTATACAGTTAAAATATAGATATGCAGCTAATTATGGCCTGATTTTAGGAGCTTACCTGGCGGTATTCTACATCATACAAATTATTGCTCCCAACATAAAAATACTGAATTTAGTCAATTCTATCAGTATTCTTTTCACCCCTTTCCTGTGTTACCACCTTACAAAAAAATTCAGAGACAAAGCTCTCGGTGGTTATATCAAGTTTGGTTCTTCATGGAGTTTTGGTATCTGGCTGTTTTTTTTCGCCGGATTGATTATGGCTGTCGTATATTTTATACACTTTCAAATAATAAATCCCGATTATATTTCTGACGTTTTCAATCAAAGCATGTTGATGCTTGAAAGTATGAATTATCCTAAGGACCAGCTTGATCTTCTGGCAAAAAATGGCATTCCCACTTCTCTTGAAATGGTATTTTCATATTTATTTGCCTATGTTATTATCGGTGCGATCCTTTTTGTCTTTATCAGTCCTTTTGTCGTTAAAAAAAATCCGGATGATTCGGGAATTAAATTTACAAATGATGAGCCTTATGAGCCTTACAAGGATAATAAGAATGAAAATGAAAGCGGAAAATCAAACGAGAATAATGAATAATCCAGAGTAAAATACCGGCAACTATGAATATAAGTGTTATTATACCTCTCTTTAATGAAGCAGAATCTCTTCCTGAGCTTTTCAGATGGATCCAAAAAGTAATGAAGGAAAATTCCTTTACCTATGAGGTTATTTTTGTAAATGACGGATCCACAGATAATTCCTGGGATATTATTAAAGGTCTTTCTGAAAAAAATCCGGAAGTCAGAGGTATCAAATTCAGAAGAAACTACGGCAAATCTCCTGCTTTATACCATGGTTTCAAAATGGCTTCAGGGGATGTTGTAATCACAATGGATGCAGACCTGCAGGATAGTCCGGATGAAATACCGGAACTTTATAAGATGATAACTGAAGATAATTATGATCTTGTATCGGGTTGGAAAAAGAAAAGAAAAGACGGAAAACTGACAAAAAACCTGCCTTCAAAGATATATAATGCTACTTCGCGACGAATTACCGGGCTTAAGTTGCATGATATGAACTGCGGACTTAAAGCATACAGGAAAGAGGTCATTAAAACAATTGAGGTTTATGGAGAGATGCACAGATATATCCCTTATCTTGCCAAGAATGCAGGTTTTAAAAAAATCGGTGAGAAGGTAGTCTCACACAGCAAACGTAAATATGGTGAAAGTAAGTTTGGAATGGATCGTTTCGTAAACGGCTATCTTGACCTGTTCACATTATGGTTTTTGAATAAATTCGGGAAAAGGCCAATGCATTTTTTCGGACTGGTAGGAAGCATCATGTTTATCGTCGGCTTTATTTCTGTCATTGTAGTTGGCGTTGACAAACTAACGGCTTTATATAATCATATACCGGCAAGATTGATTACAGAGTTGCCTGCCTTCTATCTTGCACTGACCTGTATGATACTTGGTACTTTACTTTTCCTGTCAGGATTTCTCGGAGAGCTGATAGCAAGAAATTCTCCTGAAAGAAACAATTATATTATTGAAGAAAATGTTTAAACGACTGATACCTGCCTTAATAATTGCTATTTGCATCCTTACTTCCTGCAGTAGTTCAGGCTGTTATGAAAGCATGTCAGTGAAGGTTAACTGCCGTTTTATTGATACTTCAACTGATAAAGAGGTTGGCATTAATAATGTCACGGTACAGGCTATAGGATCTGATTCTCTGATATATAATAACGAATCAGTGAAATTACTGGAGCTGGAGCTCAATCCTCAGGCAGAAGAAACCGGATTTATCTTTAAAGTCGTTCAAAATAATGTGACATTTGTTGATACAATAACTTTCGGTCACACGAATACACCCTGGTTTCAGTCTGCTGAGTGCGGTTGTTTGACAAAAAGCTATTTAAATTCAGTCAAAACTACAGGATCAATTTTTAAGTCTGCGACCATTCTTGAACCTGAAATAACAAACCTCGAAATAAAGAATGTCGACCTCAATATATAAAATACTCATAGCATTATTCCTGTCGGTTTCATCATTACAGGTTCAGGCAATTAGTTTACCTGCAGGAACATCATCCTCGATGGGTTCGGGCAATAATACGCCTAAAAAAAGACCAAAAAAAGAAAATGTACCTTTATATCAAGGCATCTCAATTGGCACTGACCTCCTTCAGCCAGTGGGTTTATTGCTGAATAATAGTGGTGGTTATTGTATCAAAGGAGATATCAACCTGAAAAATTCATTTTTCCCAACTCTTGAATTTGGTTATTCAGATATTAATAAAACTTTTAAGTCCGGAATCAATTGTTTAGCTTCCGGATCTTATGGTAAAATAGGTTTGAATATTCCCATAACATATAGCGGTGCAAAAGCAGAAAATATGTTTTTTATCGGATTACATTATGGACTGGCTACTGTTAAATATGATTTAAACAACTTATTTTTTTCTGAATCCTATTGGGAAAACAGCGTTATAAGCTTCACAAATCAGCAGGCTTTGGTAGGTTGGTATGAAGGCACTGTAGGGTTAAGGACACAAATAATTGGTCCTGTGTCAATGGGTTGGGCAGTACAGTATAAATCACCTTTGAATGTAAAAAATGGCTCAAATAGTAACCCGGCTTATGTACCGGGCTACGGTCAGTTCAACAATCCGAATGTTACATTGAATGTAAATATCTATTACAAACTTCCTTTCTGATTTAATATTTGCTCACAGGCACTGACAAACCGGGAGCTCTTGCTCTGAATTAAAACAATGCTTAAACCTTCCCGGTATCAGTGATTCTATTAAAAATATCAGTTTGTCTTTTTCTTAATTGCTTTATAAATCTCGAACCAGGTTATTGTCAAACTTCCAATAATCGCTGAAACCAGAATTTCTTTCCAGCCCAAAGCTGAGAATTTAAACAGATTCATCAGGAACGGATTCTTGATTGCGAAAGCAAGAAATAACAGCGTGAAACCAACAATCCACTTCACACTCTTATTTGGAGTCGCTAAAATCTGGAAGAAATTGTTTTTCCATGACCTGTTGGTCTGTATAGTCATAAGGTTTGCAATAATCAGTGTTATAAATGACATGGTTCTCACCTGATTATCATCATAACCCAGTTCTTTTCCAAACAGATAAACACCCAAAACAAAGAGAAGTATAACCAGTCCCTGTAAACAACTCATTATAATTTTACCTGCCCCGAAGAATTTCTCATTAATTCCACGAGGAGGTCTGTTCATTACATTCCTTTCTTCTTTTTCTGCCTCAAAAATTACTGAACAAGCCGGATCTATGATTAATTCAAGAAATACAACATGTACTGGAAACAAAATCAATGGAGAATTGGCAAAAAAGACAGGGATCAACGATAGTCCTGCCACAGGTACGTGAATCGCAAAAACGTATCCAAATGCCTTTTGCATATTGTCAAATATTCGTCTTCCCATTTTTACAGCACCAACAATAGATGAAAAATTATCATCAGTAAGCACCATAGAAGAAGCTTCCCTTGCTACATCTGTACCCCTTTCACCCATTGCTATCCCGATATTTGCAGACTTTAGAGCGGGAGCATCATTAATGCCGTCACCAGTCATAGCCACAATCTCACCTTTTTTCTTTAATGCATTTACGATTTTAAGTTTTTGTTCAGGTACAACCCTTGCAAAAATGTCTATTTTGTCAATACGCTCAATTAATTCATCTTCATCAATTTCATTTAACTCAGGGCCTGTCATGCAGTAATCAGTATTCTTCAGGCCAATTTCCTTACCGATATTCTGTGCAGTCACAGGATAATCTCCGGTAATCATAATTACCCTGATTCCAGCTTTGTAACATTCCTTTACAGCATCCTTAACTTCTACCCTCACAGGGTCAGTAAGACCAATAAGTCCGATAAATTCAAAATCAAAATCATGTTGAATTTCAGGCAATTCAAGATTTTCCAATTTTGCTCTGGCTACGCCCAATACTCTCAGACCTTTTGAAGCCATTTCCTGAATAGCATCAGTGTATTTATCTGTATCGACAAGGTGACAAAGATCAAAAATTGATTCAGGTGCACCTTTAGCTGCGATAACATATTCTCCTGAAGTTTTATCTGCAAAAACTCTTGACATAGCCAGTAAGTCTTTCGAAAGCGGATACTCTCTTACCATAGTCCAGTTACCATGAATATGTTCTGTATTTCTCAGATATTTTTCACCTAATGTACAAATTGCTTTTTCCATAGGATCATTAGGTTTCACCTGACTGGATAAAATCCCGTATTCGATTATTTCATGAAATTCTTCAGGGAAATTCTCCATTTTTGAAACACTAAGGAAATCTGATTTATTATACAAGGTATTGACAATCATGCGATTTTGAGTCAATGTCCCGGTCTTGTCTGTGCAAAGCACTGTTGCTGAGCCCAGCGTTTCAATCACATGTGGTTTTCTTGCTAATACGCGGTGCTTTGATATTCTCCAGGCTCCCAATGCCATAAATATTGTAAGTATTACAGGAAATTCCTCAGGTAAAATTGCCATAGCCAGGGTCAATCCGGCAAGAAAACCATTCAGAAAATCACCACGCGTGATAAAAAAGACAGCTACAACAATCACACACATACATACTCCAACTACTGCCATGCCTCTTACTATTGAGTTTACCTCATTTTTCAGTTTGGTTGGCTCATCTTTCACCTCATTAAGAGACTTTCCTATTTTACCTATTTCGGTTTCAACACCTGTTCTTATAACTTTTGCGATACCATTACCCTGCACAATCATACTGCCTGAAAAAACATATGGTGTATCATCGCCACCGGGAATAATTTCACCTACAGGGCCTTCTGACTCGATTTTCCTTACAGGTATTGATTCGCCTGTCAATAATGATTCATCTACCTGAATATTAATTGAATGAATTAAAATTGCATCAGCAGGTACACGCTCACCTTCAGATATTACAACAAGATCATCCTTAACAATCTCTCTGCAGGGTATTTTAATTTCTTCTCCATTTCGTATGACTATAGCCTGAGGACTTGCCAGTTCTTTAAGAGCTTTAAGTGCTTTTTCTGTCTTATTTTCCTGATAAATTTCTATAGCAATAATAAAAATCACAAAACCTAAAAGCATGAAACCTTCCTGAATGTCTCCTAATAACAAATAAAGAGAGCCACATATTAAAAGCAACAAGAACATAGGTTCTTTAAAAATGCCAAAAACCATTTTAAAGAAACCATGGGACTTAACTTCAGTGATTTCGTTAAATCCTTCTTTTATTTGTTTTTCTTTTACCTGTTCGTCAGTAAGACAGGTCATTTTATGACCCTGTATTTCAATTTCCATAGCTATAAAAAATTTATGTATAGTTATCTGCCTTTATTTAAATGATAAGAATAAATTGAGATGTCACAATTTATTCGTCAGCTTTTCCAGAAGCAATGTCAGTTTTTCAAGTTCATCCGGTTCCAGACTTTCCCTCATCAACTCTGCAAACTGTCCGTGAGCATGTTCATGCATCTGATTAATCAACATCCCTTTTTTTGTCAGATGAAGATGAGAACTTCTTCTATCGTCATCAGACTGAACTTTTGTAACATAACCTTTTTGTATAAGCTTATCAAGTGCTACTGTAACCGTAGGTTTTGTAAGATTCATTTCAGTTGCCAGTTCAGTTACATTTGGATTTTCAAGTTGGTTAAGAACCTCCAGATAATGCATCTGAGCTAATGTCAACTCTTTAAGATTAAGCTTTTCACGAGCCAACTCTTCCATTTCCGCCAGATTATGAGACAGCTTAGAAATTATATAAACAATTTTTTCCATAATTCTATGATGCTTTAGAATGGTTATGCAAATATAGTTAGTTTGTCCTAACTAACAATATACGGATATATATATTTTTTATTTTTGTAAAAACTTTACACCGACCACTATGCAAAAGAAAATAACATCAGGATTATCTGTTTTATTATTACTGATTATGATGTCCTCATGTAATAAAAAAGAGTACTTTTTCAATGAAGGATACATATTCGGAACAGTTTACCACATGACCTATCTGGCTGATGAAAATCTTCAGGATAGTATTGAAGCTGAGCTTAATAAATTTGATCTTTCGCTTTCTATGTTCAATGAAAAATCAACTTTAAGTAAAATAAACAACTCGGGAACTGAAGGATTTGATTTAAGCAAAGATCCATGGGCATACAGAGTGATTTCTGAAAGTCTGAAAATTTCTGAAATGACTAACGGTGCATTTGATATTACAGTTGCACCCCTGGTTAATGCCTGGGGATTTGGTTTCAAAAAGAATTCGGATGTTACTGATACAGTTATTGACAGTTTAAGGAAACTGGTTGGCTACAAACTTCTAATGCTAAAAGAAAAGACTTTGTATAAAAAGTATCCCGGTATGATGCTGGATGCCTCTGCCGTGGCAAAAGGTTATTCCTGTGATGTAATTGCGGAACTTTTTGAAAGACATGGCATTAGTGACTATATGATTGAAATTGGCGGAGAAATGGCGTTAAAGGGTAAGAACCCTGAAGCAGGAAAATGGCGGATTGGTATCAGTGTCCCTAATGATGACAGTACATCTTCAAATATGGACTGGCAGGAAAAGCTTGTATTAACGGATAAATGTATTGCTACATCAGGAAATTACAGGCGCTTTTATATTAAGGACGGCAAGAAATATGCCCATACCATAAACCCTGCAACAGGTTATCCTATTCAACATTCGCTTTTAAGTGCAACGGTAGTTGCTGATAATTGCCTGACTGCAGATGCACTTGCTACTGCTTTTATGGTAATGGGCGTTGACAAAGCCTTAAATCTTGCCGAAGAACTTCCTGAAGTTGAAGGACTTTTCATTTGCGCGGCTGATTCCGGCAAAACTATAATTGTAAGAACAAAGGGTATGGATAAATATAATTCTAAATAAGTATTCTCATTTTTGAATAGTTTTCCCTGAATTCCTTTGGCGTATAGCCCTTCCTTTTCTTAAAAATACGATTGAAATTTGAAAGATTGTTGAAACCACACTCATAACAAATTTCAGCAATGGTCTTGTTGGTATCTACCAAATACCTGGAAGCAATACCCAATCTGAGGTCATTCAGATATTCAATATAATTTTTTCCTGTTCTCTTTTTCATAAACCTGCTGAACGAAACTTCAGACATATTTACATATGAAGCAACATCAGACAAATGAATATCTTTTTTATAATTATCATGCATGTAATTAATCATCTTCCTTACTCTCCTGCTTTCGGAAGAATCATCATTATTTGCAAAAACACTGCTGCACAAAATTCTGGCATTATCATCAACAGACAATTCATGCAAAATCCGGAGTAACTCAATAACAGAATTAAAACCATCATTTGTTGCATTCAGTGAATTAAGGCTCATCTTTAGTTTTTCAATAGTAGCTCTGGAAAACACTATGCCCTTTTTTGCATTCTCCAGCATTATTGCAATGGAATGAAATTGCTTCTTTGTAAGAAATGATTCGATAAGTTCTTTGCGAAACTGGATAGTAATTTCACGAATTTCTTTGGACTGACATTTAAAATTCATCCATGCATGCTCAAGATTCTCATTTGCTATAAGAGTAAGCTCAAGATCATCAATTTCTTCTATCGAATCGCCAACAACTCTTTGAGCGCCTTTGGCATTCTCAATAAAATTGAGCTCACATTCAGGATGAACGTGAACCGGATATGTAAATTCTGTTTTTATCCTCTTTATCATGACGAAACAATCCTCTTCCGACAAAGGGGTTACCTCTCTTAAAACATTGGGCGATTGCATCTTATTACTTTTTATTTCCTTTACTGATTGCAGTTTTACTAATAAGCCCCCACTCCTTAATCTGTTCTTCTTTCCAGTTTCCACCTGATGCAGCATCTTTCTTTAGCATTGAGCAGGTTTCACTTTTATCAGATACAGACCAGACAACCCAACTTATTTTTTTGGATTCCATCCAGTTCAAAAAAGCAGGCCATTCACCATAATCCACAGGTCCGTCTCCGGTTGCTTCCATACCGGCGCATTCAGAAACAAAAATCGGAATGCCTGCATTCATAACTGAGTCAGTCCTGTCTCTAAGCCATTTTTTATGGGTACCGGCATAAAAATGCATAGTGTACATAATATTAGTCTGGTACTTTATTGGATCATTCATCGCAAGCTGAACCTCCTGATCCCATCTTGGCGATCCAACAAGAATTATATTGTCATTATCAATTTTTCTGATCGTATTGATTACTTCCTCAGAATAACTCTTTACTTCAGGCCATCCATAAGTATCATCTGGTTCATTAAAAATCTCATATATAACATTTGGAGAATCCTTGTATTTTGTAGCTGCTTCGGTAAAAAATTCTTTGGCTTCTTCAAGATGAATCTTATGACTATGAAAATCAATTATAACATATATACCTTTTTTAATAGCTGCATCAACCACTGTGTAAACACACTTTTTCCCAAATTCAGGCTCAGTCATATAACCATGCACCGGATCCAAACCCATTGAAGCTCTGACCACATTGCAATTCCAGTCATCTGCCAGCCAGGCTACAGCTGAATCATTATAAAATCTTGGATGGAAATTATGCCAGCCAAAACTGGCTCCCCTCAAAACAACTGTATCACCAAACTCATTCATTAACTGTGTACCCTGTACTTTAAGCTTCCCGTTTAACTCAACAAAGCTTTTTTCAGGTGTCTTTGTTTCTTTTTTACAACTTACGGCTAAAACGGTTGTAGCCAGCAGCAATAAAATAAATCTATATTTCATTCTTAATGTAGTTTAATAATCGTTTTATGATAGATATTATTCCAATAAATTATTAGTCCTCTCTATTATTTCAAGACACATTCTGGAATTGTGATACGGGCATTTCCAGAAACCGGCTTTATCATTTTCCGTATTTTTCTTCCCTTTATTATTTACAGACCAGAACCATTCACCATTACAAGAATCAATAATGTTGTTCTTTGTGAATTCCCAAACATCTATAACTTTTTGTAGATAATATTTATCTTTGCTCAACTGCCAGGCATTTAAAAAACCTACAATTGCTTCAGCCTGAGGCCACCAATCAGAATTATCATCAACATGTCCGGTCAAATAATTCATTTCATTTACTAATCCACCTTTTGCATTAAGCCCCTCAAGAGCTGCTTTGGCAATTTTAAGTGACTCATGTTTAACATTTGCTGTTAATACTTTATTTCCTAATACACATGCAGCTTCATACAATAACCATGAGGCCTCAATGTCGTGGCCGTATGATACTATAGAAGACTTGCAATTCCAGTCTTCATCAAAAAACAAGTCTAAATGATGTGTGTCTTTGTTAATTATTTTATCCAGGAATAAATAAATCAGATTATCCAGTTTTGCTGCCAGCTTCTCGTCTTTATAAACCCTGTAAAGATTTGTATATGCTTCAAGAATGTGAAGATGAGTGTTCATCGTTTTTTTCTCGTTGGCATCCTTTTCGCTTAAACGAAGATCTTCAAGCAATTTCCATTCACGGCTGTAAGCTTCAAAATAGCCGTTTTTATTTTCATCAAAGCTGTATTTTTCAATTAATTCAAATAATTCCAGGGCTTTATCAAGCGCAGATTTATCAAAAGTAGCTCTGTAATATTCTGTTAAGGCATAAATAGAAAATGCCTGGCTGTATATTTGTTTTTTAGAATCTGCCGGATTACCCTCTGCATCAAGCATCCAGTAGGTCCCTTTAAACTCATCATCAAAGAAATGCTTAAAGAAATAATCTTTAGCCCTTTCTGCAAAGATCAATGATTTATCATCTTTCAATTTGAGATAAGCAGAAGAAAAAGTCCATAAAATCCTGGCATTTAATATGGCTCCTTTAGGCGAATCCTTAATGATTACATTATGACCGTCCATTCTTCCGTAAAAGCCGCCATTCTCGTCATCCTTCATCCTTTCCATCCAGAATGGAAGAATGTCGTTCAACAATTCGTCGATAAATTCCTGTCTGAATTTCAAAAAACTTTGCATAGATTTCACAGACTTAAATCAAAAAAAACCATATAAATATAGCCATTATCCAAGAATAACCATCACTTTGCAAACAGCATCTTTTGATACTAATGGTATAATATTTCCTTCCTTTTCTTCTCCATCAACCAATACCGATTTCACACCTTTGGAGACACCAGAAGGATTTAAAACCTCAATTTCATATGTTGATCCTCTGAATTTTCTTGTTACGGTGAAACCTTTCCAGCTTTCAGGTATACAAGGATCGATCAAAATCCCGTCATAGTCAGGTTTTATTCCGAGAATGAACTGAGTAATTGCATAATAATTCCACGCAGCAGTACCTGTCAACCATGAGTTCTTGGCTTCGCCCGGTTTAAAAGCATCCTTACCTGCTATCATTTGTGCATATACATACGGTTCGGTTTTGTGAAGATCACTAATATCTTCAAGCCAGGCAGGACAAATTTTCCTGTAATATTCCCACGCCTCGTTGCCCCTGCCAAGTACGGTTTCGCCTATAATTATCCAGGGATTATTATGGCAGAAAATGCCTGCATTTTCCTTATAACCAGCCGGATAACTGGATATTTCTCCATATTGAATGTAATACTCAGTAAAAGCCGGATTGTTAAGGACTATACCATGCTCACAATCAAGATTTTCTTTAACGGAATCAAGAGCTTTTTGTACCAGACCTTCCTCTATGCCAATACCGGCCATTGTACACCATCCATTTGATTCAATAAAGATTTTACCTTCCGTATTTTCTTTGGAACCAATTTTGTTACCGAAATAATCATAAGCTCTGAGAAACCACTCCCCATCCCAACCTTTGAGTTTAATCGCTTTTACCATATCTTCCACGAGACCCATTGCCCGCTTACCTTCAGCATATTTATTCAGTCTCATGCATAATTCCGCATATTCCCTGCCATATAAAACGAACTGACCAGCAATCATGAGGCTTTCTGCCTTACTTCCTTCAGACTTGTTTTCAGTCGTCTGAAAACTCTCATCAGGATTATTTGAAAAACAATTCAGGTTAAGACAATCATTCCAATCGGCACGCCCCGCTAAAGGCAAACTGTTTGGTCCCAGATTATTAACAACATGATTAAAAGATACAGTAAGATGATAAAACAATGATTGCTCACTTCCAGGTTCATTGTCAAATGGAACAGGTTCATCAAGTATACTGAAATCTCCGGTTTCTTTAATATAACTTACCGTGCCTGCTATAAGCCACATCGGATCGTCATTAAAACCCTGCCCGATCTCATTATTGCCTTTTTTCGTCAAAGGCTGATACTGATGATAGCAACCTCCGTCAGGGAATTGAGTTGATGCTATATCGATAATTCTCTCGCGGGCTCTTTCTGGTATCTGATGTACAAATCCTATCAAATCCTGATTTGAATCTCTGAAACCCATGCCACGTCCTATTCCACTTTCAAAGAAAGAAGCAGAACGTGAAAAAAGAAATGTAATCATACATTGATACTGGTTCCAGATATTAACCATTCTGTCAAGCTTTTCTTCTCCTGATTTCAGAGTGAAAACATTGAGTAACTTGTCCCAGTATTTTTTTAATTCCTCAAATGCTTCATCTACCTTTTTTACAGAATCATAACTGTTTATGATATCATCAGCTTTTTTCTTGTTGATAATTCCTTTACTTTCCCACTTTTCATCCTGCTCATTTTCAACATAACCAAGGACAAAAATCAGGTCTTTATTTTCTCCCGGTTTTAAAGTTATTTCCAGATAGTGAGATGCTATCGGAGACCATCCGTGAGCGACACTGTTTCGGGGTGCACCTTCAAGCACAGTCTGAGGTTCGTCAAATCCATTATAAAGCCCGAAAAAAGTTTCCCTGTCAGTGTCGAAACCCTGAATTTCAGCATTTACAGAATAAAATGCGTAGTGATTGCGCCTTTCTTTATATTCAGTTTTATGGTATATAGCTGAACCAACTATCTCCACTTCTCCGGTTGAAAAATTTCTTTGAAAATTCTCCATATCAGTTGACGCATTCCAAAGACACCATTCCACAAATGAAAAAAGTTTGATTTTTTTGGTTTCACAGGATGTATTACGAAGAGTCAGCTTTTGAATCTCTGCCTGAGTTTTTAAAGGTACAAAATACAGAACTTCTGTTTCAAGACCGTTTTTAACACCTTTGATTATGGTATAGTTCATCCCATGCCGGCATGAATAATTATCAAGCTGAGTTTTGCATGGTTTCCATCCCGGATTCCATACGACGTCACCATCTTTGATATAAAAATATTTTCCTCCACTATCCATCGGGACGTTGTTGTACCTGTAGCGGGTTATTCGTCTGAATTTTGCATCTTTAAAAAAAGAATAACCCCCACCTGTGTTTGAAACCAGACTAAAGAAATCTTCAGTGCCAAGATAATTGATCCATGGCCATGGAGTGCATGGATTATCAATTACATATTCCCGGTTTTTATCGTCAAAATGGCCGTATCGCATTTCTATATATATATTTATTAAACTAAACCCTGCTATTTATATTAAGACAAACATTATAAAACGCTGTCCGGGTGATAAAACATCAGGCTGAATATCATTTTACCTGCAAACTTCTTTTCTGGTTTAATTGTTCTGAAATTTCCTTAACCTTTTTATCAGAAAGCGGATATAAAAACATGCCGACGAATGCCAACAAAGCGCAGACGGCCGGAATAAGACTAATCATGATATGTTCTCCAAAAAGAGTTTGCGCACTTTGTTGTGCTGAGTCCGGAACATATTTGAAAACAGCCAGAATCCAGCCGCTTAGTGCAGAACCCAGGGCCCATCCCAGCTTTTGAGACATCGATGATGATGAGAAAATCAGACCAGTAGCACGGCGTCCCGTAAGTAATTCCTGATGATCAACGATATCAGCAAACATTGACCACAATAAAGGCAATACATATCCCGCAAATATTGAAATTATAAACTGGAATGCAAGAATCCAGATTATATTATTGGGAATAAAATAGAAAACTGTACTAAAGATACCAGCCATCAATATTGCAATCATATAAGTTTTTTTCTTACCGTATTTGGCAGAGATTGAAGGAGCTAACATTACTCCGATCAGATTGGCTGCCTGACCGACCAAAAAGTAAATCGTGGTCATATCCCATCCGGTTCCACTCATTCTGTAATCAACCCCTACATAATCCCTGAAAAAATAAATTGCCACACTATCACGGACAGCATTAAAAAGCAGAGCTGCCAGACCGGTACCAACAAGAATCCACCAGGGTGCATTATGGAAAAGATTGCTTAAGTCTTTCTTGATTGAGACGTTTTCTTCACTCTCAATTTGTGTTACACGTTCTTTAGTCCAGCTAAAACATAGTAAAAATAAAATAACACATATTATACCAATCGATCCGACACCCATAACCCAGCCAACAGGAGAAGTACTCACGGTAGTGTTTACTGAATTTACAGCTGCACTTGCCGGATCAAATGTTTTGGAAAAGAAATCAATCAGAGGCTGTAAAAGCATAAATGTCACGAAACTGCCTATAAATGCAAATGACATGCGATATGAAGACAGTGAATTTCGTTGAACAGGATCAGGTGAAATCGCACCTAAAAGAGAAGCATAAGGCACATTTATCAACGAATAAACTATCATCATCAAAGAATAAGTGATATATGCATATACCAGTTTCGCTGTCTGACCAAAATCAGGAGCGAAAAATGTTATTGCTCCCATAACAGCAAAGGGTATGGCAAACCATAATAAAAACGGACGGTATTTACCCCATCGGGTTTTTGTACGGTCGCTAAGTATGCCTACAAAAACATCAAAAAATGAATCCCACAAACGGGCAACTAAAAACATTGTTCCGGCAGCAGCTGCTGTAATTCCAAAAACATCAGTATAAAAAAACAATGAATACATACCGAATATCTTCCAGAACATGGAAGATGCAGCGTCGCCAAAGCCGTATCCTATTTTCTCTCTCAGTTTAATTTTTTCAAAAGTCATATTATGTGTTTTTTATGTAGATCTAAATTTTTTATTCTTTGTCTCTTTGATATCTTAGCACGCAAATTTATTGGTTTATACGAAATATTATAATCCTGATATGTTTCTAAAAGAGGGCTTATTTCTTTGTTTTACCCGGTTTCATAGATAATTTCAGACATAGCACATCACTTGCGGGGATATTCGCTTTAAGTATCTTACGGGTATCTCCAATATCCTTTTTCAACCATAAATCACGAATTAAAAATACGTTTTCTCCGGTTGTATCCAGCTTTCTCTTGCTGAACGCGTCATTTACAGAAAAAGTTTTCCAGTCATGAATAATAGTTTTGACAGTTTTACTTCTGTTCAGGAAAGTTATAACCCATTCTCCATTACTTAATGGTTTCAACCATGTTTCCACGCTGTCAGCAACCGCATATCTGAAACCCTGAATACCCAATGAATCCTGATCAATCGCAATAACCTCCTTATTAATCAGAATATTTCTGGTTTCTACAGTCATAGTCATCAAATCATTCCCGCACATTAAAGGTGCTGCAAGCATACACCACATAGTAAAATGAGCCCGGTCTTCATTAACAGCCATCCCGTTGCCAACCTCCATCATATCAGGATCATTCCAATGGTCAGGTCCGGCATAATCACGAAGCCCGTCCTGCATATCGAGTATTTGCATCACTCCCCAGGATTTCCAGCTTCCATAATCCTTAACGCAATCGAAGCAGTTATAAATATCTCCGGTTGTACGCCACAGATGCCCTACTTCTTTTGCCCAAAGCCAGGGTTTATTGCTACCCCATTCACACAGACTGAAAACTATCGGACGCCCGGCAGAGTGCAGAGCATCTCTCATTGTTGTATATGCAGCTTCAGCATTTAATTTATCAGTATAACACCAGTCATATTTCAGATAATCAACTCCCCATTTTGCATACATCAGGGCATCCTGATATTCATGCCCCCTGCCGGCAGGTTTGCCCGCACAGGTCTTTTCTCCTGCACAGGAGTAAATACCAAATTTAAGTCCTTTTGAATGAATATAGTCTGCCAGAGCTTTAATGCCTGATGGAAAATGTTGCGGATGTGCCGTTATGAAACCAAGACTATCTCTATCACCATGCCAGCAGTCATCTATTACAATATATTCATATCCCGCATCTTTTAAACCTGAAGCAACCATGGCATCAGCCATATCTCTGATCATTTTTTCATTAACATTACAACCAAATTTGTTCCAGCTGTTCCATCCCATGGGCGGAGTTTTCGCAAGACCTTCAAATTTCTGTGCTTTTACAGGAGATATAAACAAACAGAAAAGTATAGCAGGTAAAATAATCTTTGAGATTTTCATATGATATCAATTTTTTACATTAAAGCCATATGGAACGCCGCATGCCAAAAATAGCACTGGCTTGGACGCTTTATTTAAGCATGCTCGTTTCATATGATATTTTTATTTTTTTACATTAAAGCCTGAAGGCATGTCCGGATTTAATCATTAATCGTTTTATAAACCGATTTCTTTGTTTTTATTTATAAGCTCTTTGATTACCTGTACTGAAGCAGCTGATCTCAATCCGTCAGGTTTTGTATTCAGACAATAGTCTACAAGTTTGTCAATAGTAGATGTCGCTACATGCATTCTTGTATCAGAAGATGCGTAATAAATAAACACTTTACCATCTTCATCAGCAATCCATCCATTGGAGAAAAGCACATTTGAAACATCGCCAACTCTCTCTTCACCCTGAGGAGCCATGAAATATCCTGCAGGTTCTGCAATTATTTTTGCAGGATCCTCAATATCCGTCATATACAGATACAAAACATATCTTAATCCTGCTGCACACATTCGTACTCCATGTGCGAGATGCAACCATCCCTTTTCTGTTTTGATTGGATGAGGGCCTTCTCCATTTTTAAGCTCTTTTATCGTATGGTACTGACGGAAATTAATGATTTCTTCGGTTATAACTTCCGCATTATTTATATCATCAATTAAAGCCCAGCCAATGCCTCCACCTTTACCGGCATCAATAAAGCTATCCTGTGGCCTGGTGTATAAAGCATATTTCCCATCCACGAATTCAGGATGCAATACAACATTTCGTTGTTGGCTTTTAGTCTTTAAATCAGGCAAGCGCTCCCAGTTGATAAGATCTTTTGTTCTTGCAATACCTGCTGCTGCGACTGCTGAAGATAAATCGCCGGCAGGTGCATCAGGATCCTTTCTTTCTGTACAAAATATGCCGTATATCCATCCGTCTTCGTGTGAAGTTAGTCTCATATCATAAACATTGGTGTCAGGATCCTCATTTTCAGGCATTGTCACCGGTTCATCCCAAAACCTGAAATTATCGATTCCATTCGGACTTTCAGCTACAGCAAAAAATGATTTCCTGTCATATCCTTCAACTCTGACCATTAAAATGTATTTTTCTTTAAACTTAATAGCTCCGGCGTTGAATGTACCATTAACCCCAACCCTCTCCATAAGATACGGATTGGTTTCAGGATTAAGGTCATATCTCCAGTTTACAGGCACATGCGCGGCTGTAACAACAGGATTTTCGTATCTTTCAAAAACACCATTTCCCTCAGTCAAACAGACGTTTTTTTTCTCTATAAGTCTGTTATGTTCTTCAATGATGTGCTTAAGTGTTTTTTTGAAATCATTCATATCGTATTATTTTAAAAATTGTCGTTATATATATTATTAATATCCTTGTTGAGCAATATTCTTTCTAAATCAGTAAATGCCTTAAAATCACCGGCTTCCTGATGCCCGTCGAATGGTACATAGAAATGATGTCTCATATCACTTCTGAAAGCATTTCTCCAGAATAAAACATATGAAATCTTATAGTCCTTAATAACCGGTAAAAGAACTTTAGTGAAGAAACCTGGAATACTTATACTTTCATTACCGGTTTCAGCAAGAATCGGGATTTTATCATGTTTTTTTGCAAGAGATGTCACTATATCAAGATTTGTCCTGATTTTTGAGACATAATCATTGATTTGTTCAGGAGTGTTTTTACCGGCATAAGTATCAAAACCAATAATGTCAACAAATTCATCCCCCGGGTATCTTTCAAGATACTCTTGTTCTGTTTTTACATCTGCAGGTGAAAATGCCCACAAAATATTATGTACCTGCTTCTTATCTCTTAGATAACTTACGGTAAATCTGTACAATGAAATATATTCCTGTGGTTTGCATTGTTTAGCGCCCCACCAGAACCAGCTACCAGTATGTTCGTGAAAAATCCTGAAAATAACTGGTATCAGCTCTCCTTTTTCATCTTTTAAAGACAAGAAAAAATCTGCAAGTTTATCGAGATAACTTAAGTACAATTCATGTTTAATACCTCCGGGCAATATACTCCTGACAACAGTATCCTGAGCACAGTCCCATGCAGTTTTTCCCGTACATGGATTATCAGAATGCCAGCTTATCGTATTAATGCTTCCCCTGTCATGAATTTCCCTGATTAATCTTTTCATGTCAGTGAAATAAATTGAGTCCAGATTATATTCAGCACCTATTTCCAGATGACCAAGCTCCCAACCTGCAACTGCCGGGTAATCACCAGTGGTTTTCAGGACATCAGATTGTCCTTTTAAACCGTACCAGGAATGTCCATATGCAGCATCATCCTGATGGCCAACCATTATTCCTTTTGAAAGATTCTTTTTCATATTTGAATAAAGAATAACAGTTTTTTCTGTCGCTTTTAAATCAGCCAGGACCGGTTTCCCTGAAAGGATCTTTGAATATTTTCTGATAACATTTACTGTTTCGTCTGTATCAAATACCGAATTAAGGCCTTGTTCTTCCTGAGCAGGATCACCCATATAGTCATCACCTTTTTCCCAGAAGATGTCTTTACCGGACGAACGTCCAAAACCGCCCCATGCCCATATATTACAACCTGCCAGCGGACTCCCGTTGTTAACTGCATCGGTTATTTGCTTAAATGCATTTGCGTAATATGCATCACGAGCTGTCGTCGGATCATCCAAAGTATAAAGATGATTATCTCTCGGGAAACCAAATTCTTCCAGAACAATTGGCTTGTTAAGTTTTTTTGCTACAGCTTCGTGCTCTTTTATATATTTATTAGTGTTGTCAATTGAAACCTGCAGAGA
>CAZCPI010000018.1:3548-8224 GCA_964500535.1 uncultured Bacteroidales bacterium | reverse complement strand
ATTTCCCATGAAAATATTGTAGGATCTTCTGTGTATTTAATTCCGGTATATTTGTTTGTTCTTGATAAAACCACCTTAATATGGTTTCTAAGCATTTTATGGCATTTTTCACATTTAGCATATTGCTTTACAAATTCAATATAAGCCGGCCATCCGTCAATATTCGGTATTGGACATACGCCTTTACCTGCCCAGTTCAGATATTGTCCGTAACCTCCTGACCATTCCCAGGAATTCGTAAAAAACAACACGGCATACATGTCTCTCTTTTTCATTTCCGAAAGCAAAAAGTCCAGGCCATCAAAAATTGTATCATTATACACACCGGGCTTTAACTGCAGTGTGGGTTCAACTTTTGTCGGCACTCCGGAAAGTCCGTCGGCTCCTATCATTATCCTCAGATTGTCTATGCCTGCAGACTTCATAAAATCCAGCTCTTTAATCAAACGTTCACGGTTTCCTCCTTCTCCTTCAGAACCCAGTATGGCTCCGTACCAGAAATTTGCACCGATAAAACTGTAAGTCTTACCATTTATAATAAATCTGCATCCGTCAGTTGATGCAAATGCCTGATTCTTTTCAATTGCAAATGATGAAACCGCAGATGTTGTCATAAATAATGCCAGTAATATTTTTATAAGTATTCTCATATGTTATTTTTATTTTTTTCACTAAGGCCATTTGGAACGCCGCATGCCAAACCTATGATCGACCTGGACGTTTAGTTTAAGCATGCTCGTTTCATTATATGTTTATCTTTCAGTATTACAGCAAGTGTTTTGCCTTAATATTTTTCCTTCTTTTAAATTGAAGGTTTTTCTGAGTTGACCGACCGTTACAGCAAATTCTCCTGCCTCGGCAACAGTCCTGTTTTTTAAATCCACAAAACTTAAATCTTCTGTTCTCAGCACGAACTCAATAGTTTTGGTTTCACCGGGGTTTAGTTCAATCTTATCGAAACCCTTCAACCGCTTCATATCCGGAGCAAGAGAAGCATAAAGATCTGACAAATAAAGCAATACAGACTCTTTACCCTTTACTTTGCCGGTATTTGTAACATCAACAGAAACTTTCAGCTGTTCTTCAGGACCTATTTCACTCTTCGAAAGAATTAAATTACTGTAGCTGAAACTTGTATAACTCAATCCTGTTCCAAACTCATATTGTGTTGAATAATCTGATTCATAATTATAAACTCCCTGATTGCGTACCTGCTCCTCAGAATATTTATGGAAGTAATTTATCAATGACTGAGGATATCTGGGATAATTAAACGGAAGTTTACCTGAAGGATTTGAGTCTCCGAAAATTACATCACCAATCGCATCACCTCCGAAGTTGCCGGGCAAATAAGTCATCAGTACAGCAGACATTTTATCTTCAAACCTGCTGATAATTCTGGGACGTCCCTCGTTAAGTATTAAAATGACCGGTTTACCTGTTGATACCATTGCCATTGCCAGTTTCGTCTGAAGATCAGACAAATACATATCCTGCAAATCACCAGGTTTTTCTGTATATGAATTTTCACCCAGGCATAATAATATATAGTCGGCTTCCTTTGCTTTTGAAACCGCATCGCTTATGTCACATTCTTTTTCTTCCCAGTATTTACCGGTTTCAACATATTGAACGCCCTGCGAAAACATTACATTATCAGCACCATTTTCATTAATAATGGCTTCGAGTATGGTGTTGTATTTTCCGGCAAATTTTTCTGTCTTATCTCCAAGCCACGAATATGACCATCCTCCATTGAGAGAGCGCATCGAGTTTGCATTAGGGCCACACACAAGTATTTTAGAGCCTTTTTTTAGAGGTAAAACACTATTTCTGTTTTTCAACAAAGTCATTGCTTCGGTTGCGGATTCCAAAGCCTTTGATTTATTAGCTTCTGAAGCAAACTGCGGATAATCAGAAACCGGGTAATATGATTTTTCAAAAAGTCCCATTCTTAATTTCATCCTGAGTATCCTTCTGACAGCATCATCGACTCTTGATACAGAAACAGCTCCTTCATTTACCAGCTGCACCAGATAATCACAAAATCTGTAATCATAGGGTATCATCGACATATCTATCCCGGCATTAATCGCCAGCCTGACAGCATCTTTCAGAGAAGTTGCAACCTTATCTCTGCGCCAGATATTTTCAATATCATTCCAGTCTGAAACTACAACGCCGTCAAAACCAAGCTCTTCCTTCAATAATCCGGTTATCAGGAAATGGCTTGCATGAACAGGCTCTCCGTTTATTAATCCGGAATTTACCATTATTGAAACCATTCCGGCATCAACAGCAGCCCTGAATGGTGGAAGATGGTATTCTCTTAGTACATTTTCAGGAATGTTGGCAGGAGTTCTGTCTTTACCTGACACCGGAACTGAATAACCCAGATAATGCTTTGCGCAAGCACCTATATGATATTTATCAATTTTATTTTTGTCTTCACCCTGATATCCTTTTACCATTTCAACTCCAAGTGCAGAAACTAAATATGGATCCTCACCGAAACCTTCCCATATTCTTGGCCACCTGTAATCCAGACCAAGATCTAAAACAGGCGAAAAAGTCCAGGGAAGAGAGCCGGTTCGTGTTTCGTAAGCACAAATTTCAGCAGCCTCCCTCACAAGCTTCCTGTTGTATGTTGCAGCCATGGCAATCTCTTGCGGAAACAAAGTGGCTCCATCTGTATATGTAACTCCATGAATAGCATCGACGCCATAGACTAATGGTATTTTCATCCTTGTCTTTTGCGCATAATTCTGCAAAGCACTTACATATTTATTCCATACTTCAGGAGTCCTGGCTTCATTGTTCCATGTATTCAGAACAGAGCCAATTTTATAGTCGAGTATACCTTTCTTTACAAGCGAGTCATCCAGTTGCCAGGTTTTCTTGTCCACAAGAATATCAATTGTAACCTGCGCCATCTGGCCGACCTTTTCTTCCAGAGTCATCTTCCTGAGCATCTCGTCAATTTTGTTTTCCATTTGAACTTTTGCAGATACAGGAAAAACCAGAATCATTGACAGAAAAAAAATCTTAATTTTATTATCCATAAATCACTTTATACCTAATTTCTCTTTAAAAAAATTCATGTGCAGCTCATTCCAAATCGCAGGCGTACCATGACCCTGATCATGATATATAGCATATTTCTTTTCAGATTTAATCTGATTATATGATGCAAAATTTGTGTGCGGAGGACATACTTCATCCTGCAATCCGGCAGCCATAAAAACAGGGCATTCAATCCATGGAGCTAAATTTTTGATATCAAAGTAAGTCAGTATATCATAAACATCCTCCCATTTCCGGGCGGGATTAGCTGCCATATAGGCATCAAAAGAACTTTTTGGCCAGTTTACAATACGGAAATAATCAGGATAATCAGATAAGAACGGGACAGTAGGTGCTGCGGCCTTAATTCTGTGATCAAGAGCACAGGCTGCAAGAGTGAAAGCGCCACCCTGACTACCACCTTCAGCCACAATTTTTTCACTGTCAACTTCAGGCCTCGAACATAAAAAATCAATGGCCCTGACCAAATCCATAAAGGCACCGCGGTAATAATAATTTTCTTTGCTGTCCAGTCCCCATACTATCCAGTCTCCATATGTACTGGTGGCTTTCTGAATACCCTGTCCCCTTACTGACAAAACAAAACTGGCGAAACCCGGTTCTCCATTTGTATCAGGATACCATGGTTCCGAACCATAACCCATATAAAATGCTATTGCAGGATATTTACCGGGAGCTTTTGGTTTCGCATAAAATCCTTCAATTTTCACGTTACCTAAAGACATCATTTCCACATGATATATATCTCTTGCACCAGTTGAACGTTCTTTCAGTAAAGTCATTTTATATTCAGGTTTTACCTTTGACAGCTCATCTAAAGTATTTTTCCAGAATTCATTAAAATCCGGTTTCGAATCAACAGGTGAAATGATTTTTTCAGGTGCATATCCAACATTAAAGGTTTCGGGTGAACCCTTTATGCCGTTCTTCTCTATATACAATTTGCAACGGTAAAAACCGGGTTTTTCCAGTTTTAATGGTATTCTGACTACAGAACTGTCTGATGGACCCAATTTAATATTTTTACTTACACTATCAACAGCTGCATACTGATCAGTCTGAGTTATGACAACAACATTAAATCCGGCATTTTCAGACTGTTTATTTTTTAAATTTAAAATCATTTCCCGTGTTTCACCTTCATCAAAGACCCATTCTTTAGCGGGGAAATTATATCTTAAATCGATAGCATCACATTCACAAAGTGATCTGACTACAGTATTTACAGTCATCAACCCTCCTCCTCCGGCACCATCATATACCCTTACAGCCATAACGTTTGGTTTGTCATAAAGTATATATTTCGCGGGAACTATATATTCACGCTTTGTACCGTATTTACTTTCATAATTTGGAGGTAAAGCACCTGTATTTCCTATTTTCACACCATTGAAATAAAATTCATCAGCATCGTCCGCGTTTGTATAGCTTATCATTATGCCACCGAATTTATCGATCGTACCTTTTAACGTATTTGAAATATCAATTTTCTTACGGTACCATCCGAAACCATCAAGACCTTCATAACCCTGATCTTCCCAGCACTTTGAAGAGCTGATAGTTTTCCAGGAAGTATCATTGAAATTGTTTTC
>CAZCPI010000018.1:0-3538 GCA_964500535.1 uncultured Bacteroidales bacterium | reverse complement strand
TGCCCATTTAAGATTATCACCCGGAGCAAACAGCCATTTATCGTCAAGAACAATTTCCCTGACCTGAATGGATTCTTCACTTTTGCAAATAGCAAAAAACGATAAAGCTGCAAAGAGCAAAACTGATTTTCTCATATCTTATAATTTTTATTTCAATGAAGGCATTTTATCACGTGTAATAACAAAATCATAACTAAAAAACTTCTTCCACCATTCTATACCATTATGAGTTGCTGACTCAGTCATCTCACCATTCCAGGGCATAAACCATGACCACATGTCACCATATTCTTTCATCAAACCGGGATCAGGAGCCGAACCACATTCGCTCAGAGTTATAATTTTCTTTCCGGCAAAAATCTCTTTTACCTTGAAATATGAAAAGTATTGCGAACCATGTTGATTATTGCCGGGGTAAATATCCATGCCAATTATATCCACATATTCATCGCCGGGATACCAGTTAAGAGCATTTTCGTCAATATCTGTCGTCCAAACCCAAATAAGATTATTCAACTTATGCACTCTCGTTAAACGATCAAACATCAGCTTCCACAATTTTTTACAATTATCAGCGCCTTTCGCACCCCACCAAAACCATCCACCTGATGCTTCATGTAATGGTCTCCATAATACAGGTATATTATCATCTCTGAAGGCTTTAAGATATGATGCAATAACATCAATGTCAACAATAATGGCCTTAAATTCATTTGAGGTGGTATCACAAATTCTGCTTATATCAAAAGTTGTCTTATCAGTATAAAAGGAACCTGATTTAGTTAATGGATCACGCCAGTGCCACATTAAAGCTACAATCCCGTTATTTTGCCACCATTCTTTACCAAGTGTATACGGATTCGAATATTTTACCCAACTCTGGTTTAAGTATGTGTGATCAATAAAATCAAAACACGTCAATGCAGGCCACTTACCTGTATTGTCGTGAACCCAAATTGCTTCCTGAATATTTGTGCTATGAGCAGCCATTGTTCCTGAAATTATTTTTAATCCAAAATTTTGTTTCAGAAAATCATAAAGTCTTACAGCTTCCGGTGAAGCATTTTGATTTACAGGTTTAGGTGAGATATCAAACGGGCCTGTACCTTGCTGATTATATTGTAATTTTATATAATCATAATTTGTCCAACCCCAGTTTTTTACAATTGATAATTTGTTAAGCCCGCTTTTCAGTACGATTTTTCCAGCATCAAGTATTTTCCAATCAGATGTTGCTGAAAATGTCATTGTTGCAATTTTTTGACCATCAACATACAAATCATTGGATTTCTTTGCATTATTATTGGAATACCTGACCGATAAATCATAAAGACCTTCTTTTTCAACTGTAACTGCAAATTCAAGATTCCCGTCTCCGGAGCTCACATATCCTGATCCTGAAAATCCGGATAGGGAATTAGCAACTGAAGCACCACCTGTTAAAACAGAATTTTCTGCTTCATAAATGTTTCCATCCACAGATATCACCTCAGCAGTTGAAAAACTGATTGTAATTTCTTTTGCAAAATTCCCGGCTTCATCATAAACGACATCATCAGGAATTCTGAGATTATACACTGTTCCGGGGGTTAATGAAGCATCAATTACAATATTTTTGTGTTCGGCACAGGCTTTAACAGACAAGCCATTAAGACTTATGCCTGCATCATCTTTAAGATTTACTTTTTCAGTAAATCTCACTATTATCAAAGAGCTTGTGTCTACCGATGATGCTCCGTTTTCAGGAGTTGTTGACATTACCGTCGGTGGATAAGTATCAGTTACTTTTTCCTGTTCACAAGAGAATAAAATGACAGAATAAATAATAACCAGAAAATATAATCTCCTGTGAATCATAATGAGCAACAATTAACCTAATTAAAATCAGTTAATAAAAAAGGGGAGCGTTCCGGAGAACAACTCCCCTTTTTACATACCTGAATCAAAAAATCCTCTAAAAAACATTATTTAGGATCAAACCTCATATTATCAAAGCTTAATCCGGTAAAATCAATTCCGGCATCTGACCAGTTAAGCACAATACCAAAATTACCCGATGTAAGTGTTGGACTTGATAATCCTGTCAAAGGTATTGTAAGAGTTGTCCATTCATTTCCCGGAGTTACAATATAACCATCTTCAACTATCAATTGAGAAGACAGATTTTCACCACCGATCATAAATATAAATTCGTAGCCACCAGTCAACTTGATAGGTTTCTCAGTTTTAATATCAACTTTAAATACATAGTCACTTGTTTTTACTGAAGGCCATCCACCATTTGGATCAGCATGATTACAGCCAATTACCCACCAACCCGGACGTGCAACTAATGTAATGTAGCCATTGGCTTTAGCTGTAGCGGCATCATATGAACCACCCCAGTTATCCCAATCCGGAGCATGCCAGTCAGAAGTTGATCTGGTTTGGAAATCCATAATCATTTTGGTAGCGGCAGTAATCGGATCAGTACCTGAAATTGTGAACTCAGGTGAAATTACTTCCTGACCATCATAAGTTAAGAGTTTCACAGTGACTTTACCGGCTTTAGCAGTCTGAGGTACATAAACTTCAAGAGAAGTTGGAGTTCTGTTTCCAAAAGATGTAGCTTTAATATTATTCTGGAAAATAACAGATTCAACAAGATGAAGTTTGGTACCTGTAATTGTCAGTAATGCACCCGGTTTAATAGGAGAAGTCATTCCTGTTACCACTGGTTTGTTAGCAGCTTCAAGAGTGAGTTCCTGCTCAGAAACTACCTTATCACCATTTTTAGCAACGAGAGTAAATGATCCGGAAACAGCAGCTGTAGGAGTATTTACCTTAAGCGTATTCTCATCTGAATTTACAACATCTACAGACAGATTATCTTTGAATAAGACCTTAGATACAAGGTCAAGATTCTTTCCGGAGATAGTTATCTCGTTTCCGGCCATCAATGTAGTCGGAGTAACCGCAGTTATACTTGGTTTTACGAAATTCAGAACATCTGAAACTCCTGTTTTTCCTGATTTTGCATTTACGGTTACAACACCGGCAGAGGCTTCGTCAGGTACAGATACAACCAATGAAGTCGGAGACTGTGAAGTTATCGAGCCTTCTTTTGTACCGGTTGCAGTTGTGAAAACAACTGAAGAAGCCAGGTCAAGATCTGTACCGGTTATTGTAAGATCTTTACCGTTCTTAACAGGATTAGGATTAATTTTTGTGATTACAGGAGCTACAAGCATCATCTTAACTGAAGACTCAACTTCAACACCAGAGAAACAAACGAGGAAAAATTTACCTTCTTTTGCTTCAGCAGGAACCACAAAACTAAGACTGGTTTTTTCAGAATTAACTGAAAAATTATCAACCGTAAGTCCTCCTTCGAGTTTTACTGATTTTACCAGATCAAGATCTGTTCCGTTCAAAACAAAAGTCTGACCAGGTTTAACAGGGTTTGGAGATACAGAAGCAATCTTAGGCAATGTTACTTCAACAGCTATATCAGAATATACCAAAATCGGTATTTCTTCACCATTTGAAATAATTACCT
>CAZCPI010000017.1:0-28236 GCA_964500535.1 uncultured Bacteroidales bacterium | reverse complement strand
GACACAGCTGCTTTGCTGGGTCTTACTTTTGCCCTGTTATCTGTTGTTTTGTCGATTATCACAAATAATCCGATTTATGACTCTTTAGGCAGCATATTCATTGGCGTGTTACTAATCCTGGTTTCTGTATTTATTGCTTACAAAGTCAAAAGTCTGCTAATAGGTCAAAGTACCGATAATGAAACCGATGTTAAAATCAGAAGCTTGCTTATAAACAGACCTGAAATCGACGAAATCTTCAGCCTGATAACTCTACAGCTGGGTGCCGACATAATGGTTTCAGTTAAAGCCGGGATGGCTAAAACTGAAACCACTGATCAGCTTATTGAAAACATCAATGCTTGCGAGGCTTTACTAAAAAAGGAAATACCTGAAATCAAATGGATTTTCTTTGAGCCTGATAATAAAGCTTAGTTTTAATACTTCTTTTTGGGTTTTACACTAATGACAGATTAAACTCTGCGTACCAAAATTGCCTTATTTTTTCGGGTCTTTACCTTTCAGCGTTTCCCGAAGTGCTATCAGTTAATTGCAATATTTTTTATCATAACCTTGTGTCAAGCTCCCAGGAGCTTACTTTTGAGCATTAATGAAAAAGAGGTCTTAAAACCCCTGTGGACTGAAATTAAATTACTAACAACCTGTTTCGTCGGACAACAATAAATTAAAAATATCTTTTTTCCAACCATATAAGTGTTAATAAAGATTAAAGATGTGAATTGTGAAATTTTTATAGTTTTATTTATATGATATTAATAGTATATTTACTGAGTTAAATAGTTTAGTATTTATTAATAATTTAAGCTTCTTATTATGAAAACCACAACGCTTATTGCAAAGTTATTTTTTCCGTTATTGATAGGATGTGCCAGTCTTGTTTCCTATTCGCAGGTAAGGGTGGTAGAAAGTGGAAATGTTGGAATAGGAGTTTCGAATCCTATATCAAAATTTGCAGTTAATGATTCAGGTAATACAAAAAGCACAGTTTATATCAGAAATTCAAGTCTTGAAAATTATTCTTACTCTTTAACGGCAATTACCTCGACTCCATCGCCAGCTTATGCCTCTGCCGCTGAATACACTTCTTTAGGTGCTATAATAAATGCTGGATATGGATCATCGAAAGGCGTTTATGGTACAAGCTTCAATTCCACACCCCAATCTAATGGCCGCGCTTTTGGCATATATGGCGATGCTGGTAACGCAACAAATGGCTATAATTACGGGGTGTTTGGGAAATTAACCGGAAGCAACCAGGGAGCAGCGATTTTTGGGTCGGATAACGATATTGAAGAATATACCGATGGCTTTTTTGCAGGCTATTTCAAGGGTCGAGTATATATGGACAGTTATGTATCTATTGGGAATAAAAACCAAACTTATCCATTGGATGTTACTGGAATAGCCCGTGCTACTACTTTCATGACATCTTCAGATTCGCGTTTAAAAGATAATATAATCACTCTTGATGAAAGCGAAATTTATAACTTGAAGCAATTAAGAGGAGTTACATACACGTTGAAATTTCCCGAAAATAAAAAGTATTTATCAAGAACCACCTCGGCCGATTCGATAGATGTCTCAACAACTGATTCTGTTTGCAATAGCCAGTATTATAGTAGGAAGCATAAAGGCTTTATAGCTCAGGAAGTTCAGACAGTATATCCTGAATTGGTTTATGAAGATAAAGAAGGCATCTTATCCATTGATTACACTGGATTCATCCCAATGATAGTTGAAGCAATCAATAAGCAGGATAGTATCATTAAAAAACAGCAACACCTTATAAAAGCACTAGAATCAGAAGTAGAATTGCTGAAATCGTCTGAAGAACAACAATCAACAGAAAGTACTGCGGAAAAAGCAGTTTTGTATCAAAATGCGCCTAATCCATTCAATATCAGTACTGAAATAAAATATTACTTGCCAGAATCAACTCAAAGTGCTGTTATTTATCTTTTCAATTTACAGGGGGCGTTGCTGAAAACCTTTAAAGTAAACAATAAGGGTGACGGCTCAATAACGGTGACGGCTTCTGAATTAAAAGCCGGGATGTACACCTATAGCCTGGTGACCGACGGCAAGGTAATAAGCACCAAAAGAATGATTCTAACCGAATAATTTCGATAAGACTATGAAAAACAAACATAGATACATATTATATCTTTTAGCGTTGTCAACTTGTTATTGGCTCAATGCGAAAGAATCAGCCTACTACTATTACAAGGGAGAAAAGATTTTCATGGATGTTGATTCTTCAAGGTTATTTATAGCCTCGAACGGAAAACTGACCATAGATGAAATAAAAAATAGACTTTCGGTTGACGATGTAAAATTAGAAAAACAACAGCATAGCTATACAAAGCATACTATAATTGCCACAGATAAGGCTACAAAGAGTGAACAAACCCCTGATGTATATATTTCCGAATTAACTTTTTCTCAAAAAATCAATCCTGATCAGGTTAGTGCAACAATTCAGCAACTTCAAATGGGCAACGATATCATTAAAGGTTATCCTTCATATAAGGTCAAAAACAAGCGGATCGAAACCTCTAATAATTTTTATGTAAAACTATTTAAAGCGACTGATGTTAACTTGTTGGAAGCGTATGCTCAAAAATACGCCGTTCAGGTGATGGGTTATAATAAATTTATGCCTTTATGGTATACCTTATCCTGTACGAAGCAAACGCCGTATAACGCTGTTGAGCTATCCACCATTTTTTTTGAATCAGGGTTGTTCAATTGTTCAGAACCCGAGTTTTATTACCATCTATCAAAAGCATCAAATGATCAATACTATTCTGATCAATGGGGGTTAAATAATACGGGGCAGTATTATGGAAGTACTACAGGTATAGATATTAATGCTGATGATGTCTGGCAAGTTACCACCGGATTATCCAGTATTAAAGTAGCGATATTTGATGATGGCTTCGAGATGGATCATCCTGATCTTGTAAACAATGTTCACGGAACGGGGTATGATGCGCAAACGGGAACAAGCCCGTCGGTTGTTAGAGGAAATCATGGAACGTTTTGCGCAGGAATAGTTGGTGCTGAACAGAATAATAGCATTGGAATTAGTGGCGTTGCCCCTTCAACAAATATAATGTCAATAAGTATGCTACTCGTAGGCGATAGTGCTGAGGTTCCACCTGATGCCCAAGTGATTGCAAATGGTTTTAACTGGGCTTGGCAAAACGGAGCAGATGTAATAAGTAATTCTTGGCAAATAGATAATAACCGTTATCCAATACCTTCTTCAATCATTGATAATGCAATATCAAATGCCTTGATAAATGGCCGAGATGGTAAAGGTACAATTGTTGTCTTTGCAGCAGGGAATTATGAAGGTAACAGTGGTGATCGCGATGATTCTATTAGTTATCCAGCAGCAAGTAATCCTGATATTTTAGTCGTTGGAGCAATTAGGTTTACTGGAATTCGAAAAGAATTGCTAGATGATTATCCCGGCCAAACTTGGTCCAGCCGTTATAATTCCACATTAGATGTTATGGCACCTGGTTATTATATTTACACAACTGACAGGCAAGGGGCATTAGGTAGTAACAGTGCTGGGGATTATATCCTCTTTAATGGCACATCTGCCGCATGTCCTTTTGTAGCTGGTTTGGCCGCTTTGATTTTAAGTAGGGACTCCTTGCTTACAGGTACAGAAGTACGTGATATAATTGAAAAAACTGCCCAAAAAATTGGAGGCTATTCTTACCAGACAGTGGCGGTACATCCAAACGGTACTTGGAATGAAGAAATGGGCTATGGGTTGATTGATGCATATGAAGCCGTGGTGTCAGTTTGTGCCAGAACCTCTTTTACATCGCAAATAGTATCAGGTGATACAACGGTAACAGGTTGTAAGGTAAATGTACAAGATGTGACCGTTCAGAACGGGGCAAAATTGGCAATTATGGCTGATGAAGTAACTGAAATTAATGGCTCTTTTGAGGTTCAAGTCGGTGCTACGTTAGAAATTCAGTAATGGGGTAAACTAATTATATTGTGAAATGAAACATAAATATATCTATTTTCTACTTTGTTGCTTGTTCTTACTACCGGTGGTTTTTGTAAACGGGCAATTGACTTACCTGGGCTTGAAAAGTGAGAATTCACCACTAACGCTTGATTGGCCGGAATCACAAGTAATCGGTGACAGTCTATATGTACCGACAAAAAACGGGATTTATCGCAAAAGTTTAAAATCTCTTACTAATACAACGTGGAAACTATATGCGTTTGGTGGGGTTGGGATCAGGGATTTTATCAGACACAACGATTCAATCTTAGCGATTACGACCAAAACGACAGACAGCCTGATGGTGCTATCTACGGACAATGGACAAAGTTACGTGGACCAGACTTCCAATTTCTTTTTTGAAAATCAGACTACTAATAACTTGTCGGCATTATTTCAAAACCCCATGAATACCCATTCCATACTGATGTCGCATCAGGACGGGATAGCACGCTCCTATGATTTTGGAAAAAGCTGGTCAGAATCAGGCATAAACGCTGTCGGTCTTTTCAGGATTAATCCAAACGATACAACAAACCTATATCGTCAAATTGTTAGCTATGCCGACGGAACACAATCATTCAGAGCTAGTTATGATTACGGAAAATCATGGAATGATTTATCAGTAGGAATGCCCTTGGTGAATTATTATACAATAACCTTTCACCCCACAAACCCAAACGTAATTTTTATGGGATGTGGTGTGTTTATTTTCAAATCAGGAGATAAAGGTTTTTCATGGGATTCCGTTACCGTAACCGATTATACATTTACATACAGTATAATTTATGATCCGTCGAATACTCAAACATTATATGCAGCTGGTTATTCCATTTTAGGTTCGGATTCCATAAGACTTTTTAGATCTCTCGATAGTGGCAATACCTGGAGTCTATTTTATAAAGACAAGATTGCTGATATGAAAGGTGTGATGGCACTTCATCTGTATGAAAACAGTCTGATAATATATACACGTAATGCGGGTTTTTATGCCCTTGATTTGACAACGGCTGGTCTGTTGCCTGTCGAGAAGAGCCAGAATCAGCTAACAATATATCAGGACCCTACGACTGGCTTGTTTACCTGTCAAAGCTCTGAAGCTGTTCAAATTGCTCGTTTGTTTGATGCGTCCGGTCGTTTACTAAAAATTTACAAACCGGGTAACAACAAATTCACGCTGGATGTGTCCCAATATAGCCGGGGTCTTTACCTGGTTTTATTCAAGACCGAAAACGGCGTAATATCAAGAAAGTTCGTGCTATCATAAAATATTTCAAACTATATGTCCGGCTATGCATCGGATATATATTAGTCACAGGTATCAGAAAGTTATTAAAAATAAGTAAGAAGATATGTAAAAATTAATGTTTTCAATCTGAACCGAGCATGCTTAGAAAAAATCATTAACATGATTTTTTCTAAGCATGCTCGGTTCAGAACGGTACCTTAACTGAGATTACAACGTTTCTTCCGGGTTCAAGTAATCCTACTTCTTTTAGTGTGGATAAATGATCGACATATTTTGTGTCTAGTATATTGTCGATATTCAGGCATACTATCAGGTCTTGTTTATTGATCTTCAGATTGCCTCCTACTCCAAAATCAAATAATGTATATCCGGGAGTCGTGGTTTCTTCAGGTGCAACATCATTTTTATCAAATGCTGTGCCCGAACGCAGACTGATAAAGGCATCGCTCAGGACTGATATCTTCTTGCTTTCGGCGCGTAACTCGAAGTTGAGTTTATCTGCAGGAACAAAGGGCAGATAATCGCCAGTGCGTTGCCGGCCTGTCACATTTGCATACGTCGTCTGGAAATGGAGCCAGGGTATAAACTCAGGATGTATGTGAATACCCGCTTCACAACCATAAAGGACTGAATTATTCTGTTTGTATTTATAGATACCCAGTCCCGACGTGGTGGTTTCTCCAGTAGGTGATATATAAATATAATTATTCACGATATTGTAGAAACCGGAAATATCCACAGAGATGTTTTCGCGATGGTAGTGGAGGCTTAAGTCTGACTCGTAAGAGTTTTCGGGCACAAGGTCTTGTTCACCTACTTCATAACGGGTTTCATGCTGACCATTTGATGTTAGTTCGGCAAGATTGGGTGTGCGGAATGCTGTAGCAAAATTTACCCTCAAAAATAAATGATCCAGTATGTTGGACGTGCTGCCTATTGATCCGCTAAAGCTGTTGAATTTTTTATTTATTGATGGTCTGTATGATTCAGGGATTGCCTGAAGTCCGGTTTCATCGGTGGATATTGTTTTATAGTCGTAGCGAATACCTGTCTGCAGTTTTAGTTTATCAAAAAAGGTACGTTGCAACATACAAAACGCCGAATAATTATTGGTTAATGCATCAGGCAACAATATTGTTTCACGATCGTTCAGGTTGGTATTTTTTTGATTAAGCCCCTGAAATCCCAGTATATACTCTGACTTTTCATCAGATGGCAGGTACAGTTTGGTTTCGTAAGTCAGGGTGGCAAGATTCATCTGGATCTCATAAACCCCGGCTTCAGCAAAATGTATCAACTCTGTATTCTGATATGAAGAATTCAAATCCAGTTTGTATTTACCGAAATATATCTTGTTTTGTAGCGAAAACATATTTGTATTGAGTTGCTGATAGAAAATTTCATTCGCACGACCTCTGTTTGTGATACTTTCTATTGCTTCTTCTTCAACCAGACCCAACTTCTGAGTATTGTGGTCAAAAAATATTCTGAAAGTCCCGGTTTCACCGGCATAACCTGCGTTTGCTTTGATTGAATACTCATTAAATCTGGAGTTTGGTGCATAATCGCCTCCTCCCTGAAGATAATCAGCATTGGTTTTTTGACCAATACGTACTCCTCCGAAGAAGTTTTTTGAGGCTCCTTTAAGACCGATATTATTTGTCATACCTGATGTATTGGAAAACAATTGCAGGTTGTAATCACCTGTAATCTGACCTATTGGAGCCGGTTTTTCTTTAATGAAATTGATTACGCCTCCTATGGCGTCAGATCCATATATCAATGAAGCCGGTCCTTTTATGATTTCAACATCTGATATACCAAATTCATCTATTCCTAACGGGTGATGGCTTGAATACTGATAATTCTCAAATCTGAAACCATTATTAAGCACCAGTATATCATTCATTGACAGTCCTCTTATCACTGGTTTTGAAACCCCGCTTCCTTTTGAAATCATGTCAACTCCCGGCACTCTGGTTAAAACTTTAGTAAAATTGGGTGTTTGACCGGCATATAATTCGCCTAATTTCAGAACATCTATCTTGACTGCATTTTCGTGTTGTGTTGAGTTATAGCCTCCGCTCACGACTATTTCCTCTGCTTCGATTGATGTCTGATTTAGGACTACATTTAAGACATTGTCTGACTTGTTTAATACAATAAATTGAATAACATTGCTGTATCCCATAAACGAGTACTGGATATTTAGCTTACCGTCAGGTACATTATTAATTTTGTAATCACCATTTATGTCAGTTATTGTGCCCTTATTCAGCTCATGGATATAAACTGTTGCACCAGGCAATGGCAGGCTGTCACTGTCGGTCACTTTTCCTGTGATCCGGTTTTGAGCATTGATGATACTGCAAAGCAATAGCAAAATACTCAGTATTTTAATTTTATTCATTTATTGAATTTTTTTATATCAAAACATTAGAAAACTTATTGATGATATGTATGACAAACAGTAAATAGTATTATTACTGTTTATTAATTATACGTACAAGCACCCTGCTTCTTTGCAGTAGGATAAGTGCAATATGGTTTAACCTGTATGGAATCGTTGCCCAACCATTAATGGTCGTGCATCGCTTTTTTAAAAGGATAAACTTATTATCAGAATGACTGTTTCAATGTTTCGCAAATAGGTGGTGCCCTTAACAGAAAAGAATAATCAGGTGAAGTGCAGTATAAAGAGGAATATGGTTTATCAATAAAGCAAAATAAAAAAACCACTTTATTTGTCAGAGTTTCTGTTTTGCTTTCAGAAAAAGAAGAAAATACAAAATCACATATATGGCATTCCTCTCCTATTACCTGATGCTTGTTATCTGAAGCCGGACAACATAAAACATGATCATGATGATGAACCATCTTTATTAAAGATGGAGCCAGGAGTAAACTTATCAGGAATACAGAAAAAATATGTTTTTTTAGCCCAAACAAATTATCACTTAAATTTATCGATTGAAGCTAACTAATACCTTTTGATAATTTGTACAAATATAACATCCATTATACGTTTTTGCTAGAAAATTGGACGATTGTTTCATCCGTTGATTTTATTATTAGCTTATTTTGTTTCGTAAGCAGACGTAAATGCTATTGAAAATCTCCGCCGGTGAGCAGCGGGAATTACGCCTGCCGCAATTGAAAAACACGCAAATGAGATCATTTTCAAAATGGTTTTAAAAACTATATATGAGAACCTTTAATCTAAAAAAAACATGAATCTAGTTCGAAAACAAAGTGGCTTTTTAAATAAAGGCCTGACAAAACTTGTCGCTTGCTTTATCGTGACCGCTTCATTAAGTATCGGTCATTCCCGGGCTGCAGAAAACAGTGTGGCCAGCACTACAGCTGTGACTCAACAAAGATCGATTGCCCTAAGCGGTCGTGTTACTGACGAAAAAGGTAATGCTTTAATTGGTGTTACTGTCGCCGAAAAAGGTACTTCCAGAGGTGTTTCAACTGACACTAATGGTAATTACAAGATTAATGTCAGCAATACGAATGCTGTACTTATTTTTTCATACATCGGATATATCACTCAGGAACAGGCAGTGGGTAATAAAACTCAGATTTCTGTCAACCTGAAAGAAAATGTAAAGATGTTTGATGAGGTTATCGTGATTGGTTATGGTACTCAGCGTAAGGGTGATGTTACCAGTGCCGTCGCAAGCGTTAAAAAAGAAGATTTTACAATCGGCAAGATCGGTGATGCAGCCGAGCTTGTTAAGGGAAAGATTGCAGGGTTAACAATTACTAAGGGAAGTGGAGATCCAAACACGAGTTCTACCATTCGTTTGCGTGGTATTATTTCCCTTGAAGGAAGTTCCACTCCCCTTGTACTCATTGATGGTATAGAAGGAAACCTTGGTACAGTTGCACCCGAAAACATTGCTTCTATTGATGTACTTAAAGATGCATCTGCTGCAGCTATATATGGTACTCGTGGTGCTAACGGTGTAATTCTTATTACAACAAACACAGGTAAAAGAAACTCTAAAGCTCAGGCTTCATACTCAGGCTATATGTCAATGTCACAGTTTTCAAACAGACTTGAGTTTATGAGTCCTGCTGAAATCCGTCAGGGAATGACCAACTTTACTGACAAGGGTTATGATACTGACTGGCTTGATGCTATATCCAGAAAAGCTTTTACACACAATCACAATTTCAACATTACCGGTGGTACGGACAAGACTACTTACTCAGCTGATTTCACATACCGCAATGAACAGGGTGTTATTATCGACAGCTACAATGATGAAATGAAGATGACATTTGACGTTTCACACTGGATGCTTGATGATATGCTGAAAGTTAATTTCAACATGGTTAAGGGTCTGCACAAGAACAGTGCAACTAACGCAAGTAATGGTGGTGAATCCAATATTTACAGACAGGCTATCATACATAATCCTACCGAACCAATCTGGAAAGAAGATGGGACATACTATGAAAACTTTGCTGTAAACTATTACTATAATCCTGTAGGCATGATTAAGGAACGTAAAGGTGAATATGAGTCTGAATGGACACGCCTTACAGGAAATATCACTCTGGAACCAGTAAAAGGATGGCAAACCAATATGATGCTTGCAACCAGACGTTCGAACAGTCATAACAAGGGTTATTATACTTCTGAATATTACAGCCAGAAGATGGAAAACCATACCGGATATGCTTATCATTCACAAGCTGACAGTCGTACCGACAATCTGGAAATCACTTCAAAATACAATATGCAGACTAACAATCACCGTCTTGAAGCTTTGGTTGGATACAGCTATCAGTACAATGTAAATGAAGGTTTCAGTGCTAATAATTATGATTTCCAGAATGACTTTTTCGAATACAATAATATTAATATTGGTTCTGCTTTAAAAGAAGGTAAGGCTGGCATGGGTAGCTACAAAAACGACAATAAGCTCATTGGTTTCTTCGGTCGTGTGAGCTATGGCTTTGCCAATAAATATAATGCGTTGATAAGTATCCGTCGTGAAGGTTCATCAAAGTTTGGTCAAAACAACAAATGGGGTTCTTTCCCGTCAGCTTCTCTTGGCTGGACTATCAGCAATGAAGAGTTTATGAAAGGTTTCACATGGTTGAACAATCTGAAACTTCGTCCCGGATTTGGTGTAACCGGTGTCATCCCTAACGATTCCTACCAGTCTCTGACAAGATATTCTCTTGGCAGCTCATACTATTATGTAAATGGCGAGTGGAAACCGGGTCTGGAAATTGCTTCAAATCCTAATCCTGACCTGAAATGGGAAAAATCAACTGAATACAATATTGGTTTGGATTTAAGTGTGCTTAAAGAACGTCTTAGTGCTACTATCGATGTTTACATGAAGAATACTTCGGATATGTTGTGGTGGTATGACGTACCTACTCCTCCGAACTTGTATAATCAGACTTTGGCTAACGTCGGTAAAATGAGAAACTCAGGTATTGAAGTCACGATATCGGGTACTCCTGTCGTAACAAAAGATTTCGAATGGAAAGTTACTTTGACAGCTTCTCATAATACCAATAAGCTTCTGAGTTTGTCAAACGACTTGTATGAATCTGCAAATCAGATTGATGAAGCATGGTTGGGTGAGCCAATCACTATCCCGACTCAACGTCTTGAAGTGGGCAAATCACTTGGTAATTTCTATGGTCTTAAATCTGTAGGCGTTTCTGATAATGGTCTCTGGATGATAGAAAATCCTGAAACCGGTGTAGCAGAAGAGTTTACTGACAACATGCTTAATAATGATGCTTATCGCCAGTATCTTGGAAATTGTCTTCCAAAAATACAGTTGGGATTGAACAATACTTTCCGCTATAAAGACTTTGATCTGGGTTTCCAACTCACGAGTCAGCTTGGTTTCCTCATACTTAATGAGCCAAGAGCATTCTATGAAAATAACTCTATTACTTTCAACCGTTTGAAATCTGTGCTTGATGCTCCTTATGGTGGTACAAACACTCTTTCTACTGCTCAGAAGCAAACAATAGTAAGCTATTACCTGGAAAAAGGTGATTTCGTGAAACTGACTAATCTGTCTTTAGGGTATAATTTACCTGTCAAGGGTAATAAATTTGTCAATAAAGTCAGGGCATACGTAAGTGGTGACAATTTATTATGCATAACAGGTTACAGTGGCCTGGATCCTGAACTTTCCAATGGTAACGTATTGAATTCCGGTATTGATTTCAGAGATAAATATCCTGTGATCAGATCATTCACATTTGGTGTTAATGTAACCTTTTAATTTAAAGAACTATGAAAACAAAACAATATAAATCAATTTTGGTTTCAATGTTTGGAGCGATGTTAATCTTTTTAGGTAGTTGCACCAATCTGGATGAAACAATTTATGATACTCTGGCTTCAGAAAAATATGAATTTACGCCTGAAGATGCAGCCAGTATGTTTGCACCTGTATATAGTAATCTGCGTAATCTCTATTGGGGTTGGAACGGTTACTGTGATATTCAGGATGAATCCTCTGACCTTTGGTGTACACCTTATCGTATAGGTATCGGATGGGGTGACCTCTATGTATCTATGCATAAACACGAGTTTCACTCTCAAATCGGTCACTTATGGACGGAGTGGAATTATTCTTATGCAGGCATTAATGCTTGTAATAAGTTGCTTGCCAATGAGGCAGTTCAGAAATCGGAACCTGCTGTTGCTCAGCTTAAAGGATATCGTGCCCTGTATTATTATGTACTGTTTGATTTGTTCCGTAACATACCTCTTGATACTACTTACAACCATCCTGAAGGCTGGTTACCTGAACAAGCTACTCCTCAGCAAACATGGGATTTCATAATCGGCGAATTAAATTCTATCAAAGGTAAATGCGGTCCTGACAATGGCATGGGACAAATTAATGACTATGCTGTTAATATGTTGCTTGCTAAAATGTATATTAATCACAATGCATGGTTCAACCAATTTTCAGACAATTCATGGTACGGCAAAGCTATTGATGAGATAAATGAAATCATCAAAAGTGGTAAATTCACTTTGGCAGCAAATTACTCTGATTGTTTCAAGGAAGATATTTCAAGCAACAAAGAGATTATATTTGGTATTCCTTTTGCTGAGAAATATGCCAGCGGTAATTACTATGCGAATAAGTGGATTCATACAGCGGGAAGAGTTGTCTGGAATTTTAATGGCTGGGCTACAGGTGGTAGTACTGTTTTACCACAATTCCTTGATACTTACGATAAAGATGACTCAAGATTTACTTCTTGCTGGACTTTAGGTCAGCAATATGACAAGAGTGGTTCTCCTATAATGGCTGATGGTTTACCATTGATTTATACAAGAACTTTGCATAGCATTGACGATCCCGGCTGTTATCCGTTTGAAGGCGGCCGTCTGATTAAATATGAAATCCTTTCCGGTGACTTCGGTTCAAAATATGATGATATACCATTCTTCCGTTATGCTGATGCTTTGATGATCAAGGCTGAATGCTTACTCCGTATGGGTGGTTATAAGGGTGAAACCGAACAGGAAGCAGCTAATCTGGTTACTCAGGTTCGTCAGAGAGCATTCAAGAGTGATCCTTCAAAAGCTGTACGTACTGTTGCTCAGCTAAAGGGAGGAAGTGCATATGCTTACGGACATCTTGAGAACAAGGGTAAAATGGGAGAATCTGATAACTGGGTTAAAACTGTTGAGGGTGGTGCTGATATCGAACTTGGTGGTTTGCTGGATGATCTTGCCTGGGAATTTGTAGCCGAACATCATCGTCGTCAGGATCTTATCCGTTTCCATATTAAAGGTACAAACCAGAATGTTTATAACGGTAAATCATGGTTCTGCAAAGATGCAAAAACAGATGTTTCTGATGTTCATTGCAATATATTCCCGCTTCCAAAAGATTTTATGGACGGTAATATGAAGTTGGTTCAAAATCCGGGTTATACTGCCAATTAATAAAATTTAATACAAAGACATATGAAGAAAATAATATTTGCCTTATTTGGATTCTGCCTGTTTGCAATAACTTCCTGCAGTGACAGTATCGAAGATGCAACATCCAAACATGTTTACAGTGAAGATGAAAGCCCGTATCTGAAATCAAATTCAAACGCAATAGTAAGTTCTGCACTGGAGTTTGCAGTAGGACACTTTGAAGCTAAAACTATTAAATTGACTGACTATGCTGCAAAGTTTCAGGAAAATATGAATATGACTGTTGATCAGGTAATAGCCGGTTTGAAAAACGGTACAGTTGTATTTTACAATATTAATACAACCAGAAATATCTGGAACAAGGCTGCAATGACTAAAGGCACAACAGGTTGGTATTACAATACTGCCGGTGGTGTTTGCTCTGCAAGTGATGCTGCTCAGACAGCGAGTCTGGATATTGATACTAATGCTAAAACTTTAATTGTTAATGTAAACAATACTGCACAGGCGGGAACCATCCTTGACTTTAATGTTGGTTTCGCCGTTAAAGGTCCCGATTATGATAATTATGTGCGTTTTGCATTTAATGTTTCAATTACTGATCCGTCACTGATCATAACAAGCATTAGCATTCCTGCAGGTGATTACAATGCCTTTGGTATTGATTTCAATGATTATGCTTCAACAATTCAGACCTGTATGGGATATAGCGTTAAAGATTTTCTTGCAAATCTTGATTATAATGGTGATACCGGTGCTCCTACTACAGGAACTATCCACATGTATGCAATCGATCCTGTTTCAGGTGTATGGGATGAAACAAGCGGATATACCGCTGAAGCTCCCGGCTACTGGTTGAATGACAAGGGTGCAATTTGCAACTGGAATGCTGCCGGTTTCTCATTATACGCTAATACTAAAAACACCGATCAGATGTTGTACATAGGCAGAGCCCCTGCTCTTGCTGCAGGCACAAAGTTTACTATCAGTATTGGTTACAGGGACAAAAACAATGTAAATAACTTTATCAGATTTATTATTACAGCTACTTTGTTGTAACGATGCCGGTTCTCAAACAGTTAGTTTTATTTGATTTTTTGATTTTTTGATTTTTGTTCATCTCAGTTCGAAGATTCCCGGGGGTAAAGGCCGGGAATCTTCGACTGTTTTTGAATAGTTACAATTACCAGAAGAAAAAAAATGGATTATATCAACCGGACTTAATTATAAAATCAGTCTGTAAGAATTAGCTCAAATATTTTCTGATTGTACTCCGGTCGTTCCTTAACCTCAAGTACATCATAAAGTTTTTCAATCTGGCGCAGCACCTGTAAGTACTGATCATTTATCTCAACCAGAAGATAAATAACACTGGTCTTACCTGTTCCTATGGAGTTGCAAAGGATTCCTTCAAGATTATAACCTCTTCTGGCAAACAAACCTGTTATATGAGACATGACTCCCGGATGATTGTTGACAATCAATTCGATTACTGTGTGATTATTGTTTTGCATATGCTTGTTTTTTATCCTATCATAATTCTGTTTGCAGCTCCCGGGGGAACCATTGGGAATACATTTTCTTCTGACCTGACAGGTACATTTATTAGAACCGGTCCATCAATAGATAACGCCTCAACAAGGGTTTCAACAGGTTTTTCTTCTTTCTCAAGATCAAAAGATTTTATGCCGAAACCTCTGGCTACCATCGCAAGATCCGGACGGACATTAAATTGTGATGCAATGTAACGCTTGCCATAAAATAATTCCTGTTGCTGCCTTACCAATCCAAGAAATCCGTTGTTAAAAATTATAACAGTCACATTTGCTGAAACCTCAGCCAAAGTTGCCAGTTCCTGAATGTTCATGTGTATTGAGCCATCCCCCGTGAAGCATACCACCTTTTTATCCGGATTTGCCAGTGAGGCTCCTATTGCTGCAGGCAAACCAAAGCCCATGGTGCCTAACCCGGCTGAGGTAAGGAATGTCCTGGAGCTTTTAAACGGATAATGCATTGCTACCCACATTTGATGCTGACCCACATCGGTTGTTATAATGGTGTCCTCAGGGACATTTACTGCTACCTCATTGATAATACTTACAGGGTGGAAAATATCATTCCTGTTTAAAGTGCTTCCTTCATTCTTTCTTTTACTAGTTTCGACAATACTTAACCAGACTTCGCGACTATCTCTTTTTAAAAGAGGTAATGCCCTGCAAAAAAATGCTTTCAAATCACAACACATACTTATGTGCGAAACCATAATCTTATCAATTTCTGCTTTGTCAATATCTATATGAATGATTTTTGCTTTTGAACAGAACTCTGAGATTTTACCTGTCGCTCTGTCATCAAACCTGATACCAAGCGCAAGCACAACATCAGCTTCTTCAATTAATTGATTAGCATGCTTTGCACCATGCATACCTATCATTCCCAGATATAAAGGATGCAAGCATGGGAAAGCGCCAAGACCTCGGAGCGTTGAAATAACAGGTATGTTGTTTTTTTCTGCAAATGCAAGAAGTTCAGATTCTGAATTTGACTCAATAATCCCGGCTCCATACAGGATGACAGGTCTGATTGAGTTGTTCAATTGATCCATTATCTTATCCAGAATTGCATCATTTATTTGGCCTTGCCTGCAATATTTAATATCCTCGTTGCCGGCAGCAAGTGTTTCGCTGGTTTGCTTGCCAACTCCACCTCCGGTCAACCCGGAATGGTTTCGCAAATAATCATTGTTAAACACCGGATAAAACTCTTCAGGGATTTCGCAAAGCTGAAGTTGAACATCCTTTGGTACATCCACAACTACAGGACCCGGTCTGCCGGTTTCTGCAATATGAAAAGCTTCAGGAATAACATAAAGCAGCTCTTCTGCTGATCTGACCAGAAAATTATGCTTGGTTATTGGAATCGTCATACCATATGTATCTATTTCCTGAAAAGCATCTTTGCCTATCATCGATGTCGAAACCTGTCCGGTTATAGCTACGACAGGTACAGAATCAAGCTTGGCATCGGCAATGGCAGTAAGCAGATTGGTTGTTCCGGGTCCTGATGTGGCGAAACAAACTGCAGCCTTTCCTGTACTGCGTGCCATACCCTGAGCAATGAATCCTGCGCCTTGTTCATGTCTTGCAAGCAAATGCCTGATACTACTATTGCTTAATGCATCATACAATGGTAGATTTGCACTACCAGGTATTCCTGAAATGATTTCTATTCCTTTTTGTTCAAGTAATCGAATAATGATTTCTGCCCCGGTCTTTTTCATAAATGATATTTATTAAATTTAAAAAACCCTGCCGGTATGTCACCGACAGGGTTTTATATATATGTTTACTATATTATTTATCCTTTACCTCCGGTGAATATACATCAATCCCACGACCACTAGTGTGACCACGACGACTACGATATTCACTCTTTGATTGTTCATTTAATTCTTATTTATATTGCAAAAATAGTAAAACGAAGAAATAATCCAATTAATACCTGAAATAATTTGCAACTCCCTGACACAGGTATTTGCAAGCCAGCCATAATCTGTACGGGTAATAAAGGAAGAACCATTTTTCTTTTTTGGGTTTATACATCTGCATAATGTATTTTTTGGTAGGGAATACGATATGAAAAATGAATCTTAATGACAAGAATGGATTTTTTAATCTTAGTGCTGCCCGCAATACTTTCCTGGCTTCTGTGTTAAATGTTTTACCTTTGAGATATTTTACAAGCTTTCTTGATTTAAGCGCACTCTGGAAAACGACGACTTCCTGTCTTATAGATTCGTGGACAGGCGCTCCCATAAACTTTGACGCCAGATAAATGTACGGATATGTTTGTCTGACGGTTTCGTATTTACGACAATCAGATTTAAATCTGTTCCAGTCAATTATATTTGAGTGCTGGTCAAGTATATTTACAAGGTCGTAAAAACCGGTAAATTTTACTGAACCGGATTTAAAGTGCTTGTCCAGGTTCAGACATGTGTACATCAGAAGATCGGTAACATCAAATACCGTGGTTTCACATCCGTGAATATATTGTTTTTCAGTCCTTGACCACAAAACAGCCTCATCAAGATGATAGTGTTCAGTATCTGAGTGCACCTTTATACTAACATCTACTGCGACACCGTTTTTTAACCTTAATGGATAACTGACGATTTCTGAATTTTTTGTTAAAAACTCAGGAAAATTATATTCATTAGCCGTATAGCCCAGACTGTCCAGAATTCTCAAACTTTTCTTTCCGTCATCACTGTTAACAAGTATATCAATATCGCTGAAATATCTCAGACTCGTATCCCCATAAAGCCAATCTGAAAGATAGATACCTTTTAAGGATATAAAATCGACATTTTCGGCTTTAAAGGCATTTGTCAGAACTTTAAATTCCTCTATAATCTTTTTATTATGTTCCTGCGTATTTTTCCATGATTGCTCAAGTGCTTCAGTTACATGTTTAGGAATAATTGAAGAATTAGTAAGTAAAGGCAGCTTTTTGAATAAATAAGGTCCGGCGTAATTTTTAATTGAGGTTTCGGCAACTTTATCCCAATCATTTACCAGCAGCAGAAGTCCGTCAATCTTAGATAGTTCCTCTTTAGACGGATTTAATTTAATACTGGAAAGCACTAACAAATCTTCAGGCAACAATTTTATCATATTTACAGGTTTTACAGTAAATCGGATTTTCCTCTATTATATTACAAATATAGATTTTTGTTTCATCTTGCAATCGTTAAAAATAAAAAAAGAGCCGGAGTGAGAATGAGAAGCACGGACTAATCAAAGATGACTAGTATGAATCCGGATAAATATTACAAGGATGACTATACTTAAAAAAAGCAAAGAGACAATCTTATTAATATAGATTGCCTCTTTGCAATAATGAGTTATATATCAAAAAGCTTCAACGATGCCCATGAAGTCTGCAACAGCCAAAGCTGCGCCACCAATAAGTCCACCGTCAACATCCGGATTAGCAAACAATTCTTTCGCGTTTGAGGCCTTGCAGCTGCCACCGTAAAGGATTGAGCAATTATCTGCAACTTCCTGACCATATTTCTTAACGATAACGCCACGGATATATGCATGTATTTCCTGAGCTTGTTCTGCTGTAGCAGTTTTACCGGTTCCTATAGCCCAAACAGGTTCGTAAGCTAAAATGATTTTGCCGAAATCTTCTGCAGATAATTCAAATAATGATTCTTTAATCTGGGTTTCAACTACTTCAAATTGCTTTCCTGCTTCACGTTCTTCAAGAACTTCTCCGATACAGAATATAGGAGTAAGGTTATTTGATAATGCTAAACCAACTTTGATTTTCAACATTTCATTGGTTTCACCGTAATACGCACGACGTTCTGAATGTCCGAGAATTACGTAATTTGCACCTGTTGATTTAACCATTGATGCTGAAACCTCTCCTGTATATGCACCTGATGTATGGTCTGCACAGTTTTGAGCAGCTATTCCAAGTTTAGTTGTATCTACCAAAGCCGCTACAGTTGCCAAATGAATGAATGGTGTACCAATAACCACATCACAATTTACAGCCTTTGCAGCAAGAATATCATTAAGACTTTTTGCCAGTTCCACACCTTCCTGCAGGGTCTTGTTCATTTTCCAGTTACCTGCTACAATGTTTTTTCTCATAAGATTAATTTAAAATTTGATATTTATAATTATTTGTCAACGTGCACTATTTTTTGCGGTTCAGAGACTTTGTTGCCTTGATCTCCGCTTTTCTTTTTGCCCTGATTACCAATGTGTAATGATTTTAAAATCACAAGCGGAGCTATGAAGATTATTAATAATAATCCAAACATTTTTACCGGACTATTTTTGTCAGCAAACCTGTATTGTGTTTCACTAAGCGGAGATTTGATTTTTGAAAAATCGGGTACATCTGCCATGGCCCATTTATTCATAATAATTCCGTTTTTAAGTAGTACCAGACCTGGATTTGTTCGTGTTATTGTGGCCGAAATCTTACTGTCTAAAGAATAAAATTCATACTTTGCATCATATTCATAAGTCCATTCATCTATCGTCATTTTATCGGAAGACGTGATGCCAAACATTTTATAGCCAAACTCCTCACAATAGAAATATACATCATTAATCTTTTCTATATCGTTTCGGTCTGACTTTGATAAATCCGGAGAAATAAACAGAAAAACATAAGAAGTGTCATCAATAATAATATCGGTCATTTTATTTCCGGTTTCATCAAGGATTTCCAGATTGTCGATTTTTGGTTTATCTCCTACCCTGATCTGAATACTTTTTCGCTCTACATAATGCCAGCCTGTATCCATTTTAGCTACTTCATCTATTGTAAATGATTTAGTTTTACCATCCTTTTCGTAAATAAAATCGTAGGTGAAAGAGTCAGTTACAGCTGCTTCAGGCAATCTTGTTAAAGCCCTTAAATCATTACCGGTTTTGAAAGGCCTGAAATCAATTGCCGGACCATGTATTGTCGCATAGGAGCTTAGCAATACAGGAAATAATAATGTCCATAAGAAACACAATAGGCAGGACCTTATACCATATAATCCATAAAGATGTTTACCAGATATTACCAATATTAGGGAGAAACTCAATAAAGCTAAATTTTTGGCAAAGGTTTCCCAGTTAGTCAGTTTTATCGCATCGCCAAAACATCCGCAGTCTGAAAAGGGATTAACTAAGGCAAGATAGAGAGTGAATGGGGTCATGATCAGCATGAACAACAAAACAACTATCCGGGTATTTTTTTCCCACACTCCGAATACCAGCAGGACTCCCAGAATAAATTCGATCGCTGCCTGCGCAATGGATAGTATTAAATTGACATTCCATGGTAATGACCAGTTGAATATCAGAAAATAATCTTCAAGTTTGTAAACACCGCCAACAGGATCAATAGCTTTGGTAAAACCGGAAATGATAAATGTTGCTCCAAGTATTACCTGGATAACTATCAAAAAGATTTTAAGCTGCTTTCTCATTAAAACCGGTTGTACTCAATAATATATTTGGCTACTGATTTTCAGTATTCAGCCTTATCAAAGCGAATATAGAGTAATTGATCATATCCTGATAATTTGCATCAACACCTTCTGAAGCAAGAGTCAACCCTTCATTATCTTCAATTTGTTTAGTTCTAAGAACCTTTTGAAGTATAATATCAGTAAATGACGAAACCCTCATACTCCTCCAGGCTTCGTCATAATCATGATTTTTGTCAAACATCAGACTTTTTGTCAAAGCTATTTTCTCGTCATAAAGATTAAGCACTTGTTCAGATGTCATGTCGATTTGTTCGGTAAATCCAAACTCACATTGTATTAACCCAATAATTCCATAGTTGATTATTGCGGCAAATCCGGATTGAATATCTTCATCTATCTTTGAAACGCCCTTGACTTCAAGGCTTCTTATACGTTTAGCCTTTATAAAAATCTGATCTGTAATTGATTCAGGTCTCATAATCCTCCATGCAGCTCCATAATCGTGGAGTTTCTTTTTAAAAAGAGATCTGCAATTGGTTACAATCGAATCAAACTGTGCACCTGTATCTGCCATGAAGCATAAATTTTGCTTGTTCAGGCAACAAAATTACCAAAAATCCCGTGGAAAATCAAGACAATCTTAAACGTTGTCCAGGTCTTAAAGTAGAACTTGTTCTGATGTTGTTCAACTTACAAAGTTTACTGACTGTTAATCCGTTTTTAGAAGCTATTTTACCCAGAACATCACCCTTTCTTACAGTGTAATATCTGACTTCTGAGAAGTCTTTTGCAACACTTGAATGTCCGGTGTAAACTCCCATATACCTCAGGCGTTCTTCAAAAGTTTTGTCCTTGACAACGTAGTAATTGTTTTTCAAAGGCATATAGTCTGTAAAACTGAACATCTTGGCCGGGTTAATCGGATTACCGAGTATACGTACTTCAAAATGTAAATGTGGTCCTGTGGAACGACCTGTGCTGCCACCTAAAGCTATTGGATCTCCGGCGCTGACTTCCTGATTAGGAAAAACAAGGAACCTTGACAAGTGCGCATAAATGGTTTCAAGTCCGTCTTTATGTCTCAATACGACATAATATCCGTAACCACCTCTGTTATATTGTCTGATTCTTACTTTACCTGAAAATGATGCACGAATTGTATCACCTACATTTACTTTAAGGTCAATTCCATTATGAAAACGTCTTCTGCGGGGACCGAAATTTGAAGTTACATAGCCTAAACAGGGAGGATAATACTCCCTGCAATCTATAGCGAAACTGTCTTTGAGATTTTTAAGATTAACACCATAAGGATTAACTTTGGTATCACTCCATTTTTCATAAAGTCCTTCGTACAAGTCTCCTTCTTCTTCTTCCTCTTCCATAAGCTCCTTCATGATAACCGAATCAAGAGCAGCATGTCTTCTGTCATAAGAAATGTTTGCTGCATACCTGTCCTGGGCTGCTAATGGTAATATTTGTATAAGAAGTAGTAGAAATAAGGTCTTTTTTAAACGCATCCTGTTGAATTTTCTCTATAATTTTTCAGTATAATTATTAACTCGATTTTCAAATATAAGATAATTAATCGGATAACCAACAACTTTTTAATATTTTTTTGGAAATCAAATCAGCTGATTGAGCCCCAATTAACCTTTTTCGAGAAAAGTTTTCTTAGCTGAATACGTAGTACAGCGTTTTCTTTATCAGACAGTTCTGAATCTTTTTCAAGTATAGATTTAGCAACAGATCTTGCAAATTCTAAAATTTGAACATCCCTGCCCAAATTAGCAATTTTTAAGTCAAATGGTATGCCACTTTGTTGAGTTCCTTCAAGGTCACCGGGACCTCTCAATTTTAGATCTGCCTCAGCAATTTCAAATCCGTCATTGGTGGATGTCAATATTTCCATTCTTTTCCTTCCGTCTTCCGAAAGCTTGTATGAAGTTGACAAAATACAATATGATTGGTCTGACCCTCTGCCTACTCTTCCTCTTAATTGATGAAGTTGCGATAATCCGAATCTCTCGGCACTTTCAATTATCATTACACTGGCATTAGGTACATTAACTCCGACTTCAATAACTGTTGTTGCTACCAGAATCCGGGTTTTACCAGTGATAAAATCCTGCATCGCCATATCTTTTTCGGCAGGTTTCAACTTCCCGTGAACCATACCTATGGCAATATCCGGAAAAACTTCTTTAAGATGCACAAAACCTTCTTCGAGATTTTTGTAATCTGATTTTTCAGACTCCTGTATAAGAGGATATACAATATAAATCTGACGACCTTGTTTGATTTGATCCCTGACAAACTGGTAAACCGGTCCTCTTTTGTTTTCAAAGCGATGTTCTGTTTTAATTGGTTTCCTGCCTGGCGGAAGCTCATCAATAACTGAAACATCCAGATCGCCATATAATGTCATTGCAAGTGTCCGTGGTATTGGTGTTGCGGTCATAACCAGAACGTGTGGAGGATTTTCGTTTTTAAGCCACATCTTTGATCGCTGTGCAACACCAAAACGGTGCTGTTCATCTATTACCGCCAATCCCAGATTTTTAAACTTAACGGTTTCTTCTATCAAAGCGTGCGTTCCAATAAGAAAATTTACATCTCCTGATTTTAATCCTTCATGCAGGACTTTTCTTTCTTTGGCTTTCGTAGAGCCTGTAAGTAATTCGACTCTCAGATTCATATTGCCAATCAGGGATTTGATTGTTTCGAAATGCTGATTGGCAAGTATTTCCGTTGGAGCCATGATTGTCGCCTGAAACCCGTTGTCAGCTGCCATAAGCATAGACATCAGGGCAACAAGAGTTTTACCACTTCCAACATCACCTTGTAGTAATCTGTTCATCTGCCTTTCTCTGGCCATATCATTTCTGATTTCCCTGATCACTCTTTTTTGAGCATCTGTCAATTGGAAAGGCAGATACTTGTGATAAAATGTATTGAAATGTTCTCCTATGGATTTAAATGCATAACCTTTATATTTTTTATCTCTTTCACTGGCATATTTCAGTACCTGTAGCTGAATAAAGAAGAGCTCTTCAAATGTAAGTCTGTAGCGTGCACGTTTTAGCTTATCCTGATCTGTGGGTATATGCATCTGCATCAGGGCTTCATGCAGAGGCATAAGATTGTGGGCCTTAAGGATATATTCAGGCAGAGTCTCAGGAATCCTTTCGCTTATTGTTGAGATGAGATTCAGTATTAGTAACTGCAAAGCCTTTGAGTTGAGAAAATGAGATTTCATTTTCTCGGTTGTATTATAAAATGGCTGAAGCCTGAAAGACTTTGTTGATGAGTTTTCACTTAAGGTTTCAACATCAGGATGAGCCAATGAAAGTTTGTGATTATAGACAGAAGGCTTCCCAAAAATAACGTATTCAACGCCGGGAGTATACTTATCAACAATGTACTTCAATCCTCTGAACCAGACTACTTCAACTGTGCCTGTCCCGTCTGAAAACATTGACACTATCCTTTTGGCACGTCCCGATCCTACCAATTCAAAATTACCGAAATGTCCTTTCAACTGTACATATGAGATATCAGATGTCAATTCTGAAATTTTATAAAACCTTGATCTGTCAATATATTTATATGGAAAATAATAAAGTAAATCTTCCTGGTTGAAGATTTGAAGTTCCTTTTTTAGTAATTCTGCTCTGGCAGGACCTACACCCGGAACAAACTTTATTTCTTTGCCTGATAAATCCAATCTGAAATTAAATATTAAGATTAATCTTCTTCTGTTTCTCTTTCCTTTGCAAGGTCTTTTTCTCTTGCCATCCACAATGCCCCGGCAATAATCAAATCTGATGGTGTCGTAATTTTAATATTTTCGTAAATGCCTTCAACCAGCCTGATGCTATTTCCGGCAAATTCCACAACTGATGCATCGTCAGTAAAATTTTTATGAGATGCTTTATTATATGACTCGTGTAATATCTCTGCATTAAAAACCTGTGGCGTCTGAACCAACCAGAAATCTTCTCTTGAAACAGCAACGCTGGAATCTCCGTCAACTTTTCTGATACTTTCAACAACACCTGTCACGGGTACAACAGCACCAAAAATTGAAGCCGCTTCATAGCAACGATCTATAAGATTAGGTGTTATGAGAGGTCTAACTCCATCATGTACAGCAATTAATCCCTGGCCACCGGTTTCAGCCAAACCGTTTAAAACGGAATCAAACCTTGTCTGTCCTCCTTTTGTAAGTTTGTAAGGAACAGAAAATTTGTGAAGTCTGCATAAATCTCCCCAAAAGTCCATCTGATCCTCAGGCAAAACCAGAATAATCGAGATATCAGGATCATACTCATGAAAAGCATCCATGGTTCTCATCAGTACCGGCCTCCCGTCGAGAAGGAGAAATTGTTTCGGAAGATAACCACCCATCCTGATCCCTCTGCCACCGGCCAGAATTATGGCATATCTTTTTTTATTCAAGTCCATGCTCAATTATTTAGTTTTCAGATCATCAAATACTTTTTTTATCTCCTCATCAGTGTCAAAGAGTTTTTTCTTGCATTCCTGAAGCAATTCAACAGCTCTTCTGACATCTTTGCTTAAATCATCGATATCAGGATATTCTTTTTCGAGCGAAGCTAGTATTTTTTCAACTTCCTGCATTGATTCATTATAAGATAATCTTTTTTCTTCCATATCATTAGTATTTAATTCTTGTCTTCCACTACCACACTTTCAACAGAACCATCCTTGAATGTGGTTTTTAAAATATTTCCTGACCTGACATCTTTAAAAGATTTCACGATCCTGTTATTGTAACTGGTCATGGTGAAACCTTTTTCAAGAATTTTTTGCGGTGAATTTGAATTTATCAATCTCTCCAGAAGTTCCAGTTTATGCTTATTTTTATTGATCAAAGCATCTTTCTTCAACAGAAGATTAAGGACAATCATCTCTAATCTTTGCTTTTCACGCAATAGATTTTGTCCGGTAAGTCTTTCAAGAAATGCAGTACGCCTTTCATTCAACAGTTTCTCTTTATCTAAAGAGTCTTTCACAAGCAAAGAGAGTTTACCGGGATAAGTCATCAGTTTAAGCTTATTTTTTTCAAGTATAGCTGATGTTTGCTTTGTCAATGAGTCAAAACAACTTTCAATTCTGAAAGACTGTCTCAGAACCATATCAATCAAATATTCAGCAGCAGCTGTGGGAGTCTTCACAGTTACATTTGCAACTCTGTCAAGTACGGAAAAATCTTTGTCATGTCCCAGACCCGTTAAAACAGGAACAGGAAATTGAGTGCAATAATAACACAAATCATAATTATCAAAGCAACTCATATCTGCAACAGCACCGCCACCTCTTATTACGACAACAACATCAAAGTCAACACCACATTCGATAACCCTGTCCAAAGCATCAATAACTGAATCAGCTGCATTTTCTCCCTGCATGATAGCCGGAAAAAGACTTGTATAAAAAACAAATCCATATCCATTGTTACAAAGCTGATTATTAAAATCCTGGAGCCCTGCGGCCTGAGGAGATGAAACCACTGCTACTTTGAGAGGCAGTGCCGGAATTTCAAGCTCTCTATTTTGATCAATTACTCCTTCAAGCTCAAGTTTTTTTAAAATTTCCATTCTCCTTGCTGCCTGGTCTCCCAAAGTATAAGCAGGATCAATAGATCTTACAATAAGATTCATACCATAGACCTCATGAAACTCTACAGAAACCTCAATTAAAATATTGTGTCCGGATCTCAATCTGGAACCGGTTTGTCTCTCAAATATCAATGAAAGCTCTGACCAGACAGAAGCCCACACGGTTGCTCTGGATCTTGCACATATAGTATCTTTACCTTCTTTCTTTTGAATCAAATCCAGATAACAATGACCTGAATAATGCTCCTTGCACTCACTGACTTCTGCCTGAATCCAGTAAGTATCACGAAAAGATTCCTGTAATCTCTTTTTAATAAGAAGATTCAAATCCTGTAAAGAAAGAATGCTATCTGTCATCTTATCAAAACTTTTTCATTGTAAAGTAAAACATCCTTTTTATACAGACTTAATAAATATACCGCAGTTGAAAGGTTTGAGACATCAACATATTTATAATTGCCACCTAAATTTCCTTCTGCAACTTTCCTTCCCGAAATATCGTTGAGAACATATTTAATTTTACCTGCATCAGCATTAAACACAGCTATATGAAGGGATTTGGAAGTACCATCCATACGGCTGCTATAGACAGGAGTAACTTCTGCCTCATTTTTATTATCCATAGCCAGCCACATTTTATAGGCATTTGGTAGCCCATAGCCATATAAACTATCAGGTAACTGATACCGGTCAGAATTAAGTAGCACAGTTTTAACAAGCTCAGAAACCTTTAAATCCGGGAATGCCTGCCATAGGCAGGCTGCCATACCGGTTATAATCGGAGCAGAATAAGATGTTCCAGAACCTGATCTTAGAGAGCCGTCTCCCATTACAACATTTACACCTTCGCCCAGTGCTACAACATCAGGTTTTATCCTGGCATCAGATGTCGGTCCAACAGAACTAAAACTGCTGTTTTTATTTGAGCTGCTTACTGAACCTACACTGAGAATGCCATCAGCGTCAGCCGGAAAACTGATCTTTTTCCAATCGGTTTCACCATCATTACCGGCACTATTTATCACTAATATACCTTTTTTCGCTGCGATCGTTGCAACCTTACTAATGAATGCGGTCTTACCATCCAGTTCATTGATAGTATATGACTTTACTCCACCATCATATCTTGTATAACCAAGCGAACTCGATATTATATCTGCCCCGATACTATCTGCATACTCCGCACCGGCAGCCCAGTAATCTTCTTCAATCGGAAATTCAGATAATACATCTTCTGTCCTTAACAAGCAATATTCAGCATCAGGTGCGGTACCAGTAAAAATCTGTCCCTCATTTACTCCCATGATTGAAAGTACTGCCGTACCGTGATAATGACCGGAAAAAACCGATGATGAAGGATAAATGAAATCTTTATAAGATACAATTTTTGTTTTGTTAAACCAATGAATCGTATCCACATTTTTGAAGCCTCCATCCAGAACTGCGATTCTTACGCCTTCTCCTCTGAAACCATTCCTGTGAAGAGGCTCAAGACCTATAAGATTATTTTGATTTGTTGCTTTTCCAAAAAAATCAGCACTGTCAACCCCGAATTTCTTGTTTTTCACCACATTCTTTTTGGAAATCCTGTTTGATTTACCCGGATTAATCCATACAAGTTCAACTTTACTTACATATGGTTTCTGTCTGACAGAATTTATCAGAATAGTGTCAGGAGATGATACTACGACAGTGTTCATCCATCTTGATGTTGAAACCACAGGGAAACTATCCTTAAGTAAATCCATCACATAATCCATAGAATCCAAATCTACAGATCGTTTTAAGCGTCTGTTTATGGCTCTTTGTGACAGAGACGGTTCATTCTGGTGATAATCGACGTTATGCCCTTTATCCCGCAAATATACACGATATCTGTACATATCATTTACACCAAATGACTGTACGCATATCAATAATGAAATAATTAAAAGAAAAAGCCGCATAAGCAACAGTAATTCTGTTTTTTGTATTTACACAAAAATAGCTAAAATCACGTTATCTTACTTCAATTAACAAAGGAAACAGGAGAGAATAATTAAAAGCTTTTGCTAATGTAAATTACCGGAAATTCATTAACGGTAGGATTTCATCTGCAAATCAACACAACTGCCGAAGCTGAGATACCTTCTTCTCTGCCCGTAAAACCAAGTTTTTCACTTGTTGTTGCTTTAATGGAAACAGCGTCTGCATCAATACCCAGTATTGGAGCAAGGCATTCACGCATCTGCGGTATAAACGGATTAAACTTAGGCTTTTCTGCACAAACAGTAACATCAATATTGCAAACTTTCCAGGATTTCTGAGAAATCAGATCAATAGTTCTTTTTAAAATGATTTTACTGTCAATAT